>JAKAMM010000075.1 GCA_021812905.1 Chloroflexota bacterium
TGTCTTCATCCACGCCGAAGACCACATTGCCGAGACGTAAACGAATCTTGCTCTCGATCTCGGCGATCATTCGGTCGGCCTCGGCCTCGCTTTTGGCTTTGACCGCGATGCGAATATCCACAACGCCGGTGTGCGCGGCCAGCCCGACCGTTGGGTTGCTGAGGGTTTCAAGGTCGGCGATCTTTTCATCGATCAGGCCTTCGCCGAGTCCGGAACAGTGAAGCAGGCGGATCTTGATGACATCGCTAAGATCGAATCGTTTTTGCAAATATGGAATGATGGACTCGTGCAGGATATATTCCATCTCTTTCGGGACGCCGGGCAAAGAGATGACTGCACCTGCCCTCACCCCGGGCCCCTCCCCCGAAGGGAGAGGGGAGCTAAACTCGACGATGAAACATGGCGCGGTGCCGACCGGATTTTTTATACCCAACGCGCCTTTTGGGACGAAGGCCTGCCGCTTCTGATTCTCGGATGGTTTGCGCCCATAACGACCAATGTTTTCAACGACCTGCTCCCAAAGATCCTGGCGGAATTCGGTCTCGACGCCTGCGGCCATGGCGACCGCTTCACGCGTGGGATCGTCCACGGTGGGTCCGAGACCGCCGGTGGTGATGATGATCTCAGCCCGTTTCATCGATTCGCGGATGGTGGATGCGATGCGCTCGGCGTTATCGCCGATGGTGATGGTGCGATAGATGTCCACGCCCAGGTCGCGTAGCGTGCGCGCGATATGGCGGGTGTTTGTATCCACGATCTCGCCTAATAAAATCTCGGTTCCGATGGTGATGATTTCTGCAGAGGGCATTTTAGTCTACTATTTATCCAAATACGGTTCGATGATTATTTGAAGCTTGGTTTACGCTGGCTGCTGATAACCCGGAATATCTCGATGTTTGGCTGAGTGCCGTTGCCTCGGGGAGAACAAGTCAATGTGCTATCAAGCTCTTTGGCGCCGCTCTTTCCATACAATGCGTCACTTAACTTCTGGCGTTGAATATAAAGTTTGTCTCCAACCACCTCCGCTGATTGCCGCAGGCCGAAAACAGAATACTGGTGATTGCCAGCAAAACAAACAAGGGAAGTCGTTTCATTTTGTCTCCTTTGAAGTTTAAACCACATTGTACTCTTGATTTAATTGTCCTTTGAAGCGCTCGAGATTTAGCATTGAAACGTCAACGCTTAAGAATTTGCCATCCAAAATATACTCCGCCATCAGCTTGCCCGAAATCGGGCCGTGCATAAAACCGTGTCCCGAAAAGCCTGTGACCACCAGAAAGCCGTCCACAGGTGTGCGCCCGAAGATCGGGTGCGCATCGGGCGTTACTTCATAAAGCCCGGCCCAATGCGAAGCCCGGCCGGCTTTTTCGATCAACGGCATTCTGGCGACGGCGGCCTCCAGATTGATCAATTCAAAGTCATCGTCCACGTTTTGGTCAAAGCCTGGCTTTTCATCTGGATTGCTCATTCCAATCAAAAGACCCTTGCCTTCGCGATGGAAATATAAGGATTGAGAAAAGTCGATCACAAAAGGGAAATCGGATGGAACTTCGGGCAGGGGAGTGGTCGTGAACATTTGTCGGCGGATGGGTTGGACCGGGATGTGGATTCCGGCCATTCGTCCGATCTGAGCCGACCAGGGTCCGGCCGCGTTTAGCACCAGCCGCGTCTCGATCGGACCGTGAGCGGTCTCCACGCCCGTGACCTGATCTCTGCTGACGCGTATTCCGTTAACTTCTACATTGTTGATGGCTTTGATGCCCAGGCGCTGCGCGGCGCCGATATATCCCATCACGACGCTGTTCGGGTCAACCAATCCATCCTGCTGATTGAATGTGCCGCCCAGCGTATCTTTTAAATTCATCAACGGTATTTGACTTCTGACTTCATCACCGCTTAACCATTCAGTTTTTACGCCAAGACTATTTTGAAGGCCGAGATTATGTTGGAACTCTGCGATATCTTTTTCGTGTGTGAGAACAAAAAGGTAGCCGCATTTGCGGTAGTTTACATCCTGGCCGGTCTCGTCTTTGAAGCGCTCGAGCATGGGCAGGCCGGCGAGCGAAAGCCGAATATTGATCTCGGTGCCGAACTGATAACGCACCCCGCCCGCGCAGCGTCCGGTGGCGCCCTGTCCGAAGAACTCATCGCGCTCGAGCAACACGATATTCTTCATGCCGCGCGTTGCGAGATGATAGGCTGTGCTGGCCCCCATCACGCCGCCGCCGATGATGACAATATCTGCCTTAGAAGGAATTTCCATTTGGCGTCTTTTGTAAAGAGACCCGTTTTCACGCCTTCGGCGGAAAACGGGTCTCGGTGTTGAAAAGTTGTTTCTTTAGTTTACTCAATTCCCAGATACGATTTTTGTACCATTTCGTTGCTCTTTAAGTTGGCGCCAGTATCGGCGAGGATGATTTCGCCAGTCTGAATGACGTAGCCGCGATTGGCAATCGAGAGCGCCATCAGCGCGTTTTGCTCGACCAGCAGGATGGTCGTTCCTTCTTTGTTTATGGTTACGATGGTATCAAAGATCAACTCGACCAGGATTGGAGAGAGTCCCATCGAAGGCTCATCCAGCAAAAGGATGCGCGGGCGCGCCATCATTGCGCGTCCCATCGCAAGCATCTGCTGTTCACCGCCGGAAAGCGTCCCGCCTTTTTGCGCAATGCGCTCCTTCAGGCGCGGGAACAGAGATAAGACTCGTTCCAAATCCTGCTTGATGCCTCCCTTGTCTTTACGGGCATAGGCGCCCATTTCCAGGTTTTCCATCACGGTCATACGCGGGAAGATCAGGCGGCCTTCGGGACTTTGGGCAATCCCGCGCCCCGCGATCTCGTGCGGCGGAAGTTTTTCCAGCGCTTCAGCTTCAAGCAGGATTGTCCCAGAGCGTGGGCGGAGGATGCCCTGAATGGTGCGCAGGGTGGTGGTTTTGCCTGCGCCATTGGAGCCAATCAGGGTCACGATCTCGCCTTTTTCTACTCTTAGCGAGACGCCTTTCAAGGCATGAATGTTGCCGTAGTAGGTGTGGACATCTTTAAGTTCAAGCATGGTTTGATTCCTACCTTATTTCGTGACCGAGCCTTTGCCGAGATAGGCTTCGATCACTCGTTGATTGTTCTGGACTTCAGCCGGACTGCCTTCAGCGATTTTCTCGCCGTAATCCAAAACAGAAACGCGGTCCGAGATTCCCATCACCACGCGCATGTGATGTTCGATGAGGAGTATCGTCAGGCTGAGTTCCTTGCGCAGACGCTGGATGAAGTTGGTCAGGTCAAGGGTCTCGTTCGGGTTCATGCCTGCGGTCGGTTCGTCGAGCAGGAGCAGTTTGGGTTCAGTGCCGAGCGCCCGGGCGATCTCGAGGCGGCGCTGGAGGCCGTAAGGCAGATTCTTAGCGGTCACATCTGCATCGGAGCGCTTAAAGCCGACAAATTCGAGCAGGGCCAGCGCCTTGGCGCGCGCATTGGCTTCTTCCTTCATTGTTCCTGGATCACGAACGATCTGTCCGATCAGATTCGACTTCAAGCGCACGTGTTCACCGACCAATACATTTTCGATTGCGCTCATGTTTGCAAACAAACGGATGTTTTGGAAAGTACGGGCAATTCCCAGCGCTGTGATCTGGAAGGGTTTGAGTTTGGTGATGTCCTTTCCATCAAAGGTCATCTCACCGTTGGTGATCTGATAGATGCCCGTCATGCCGTTGAAGAACGTCGTCTTCCCGGCACCGTTTGGACCGATTAGGCCGGCAATCATCCCTTTTTCAATCGTGAAGTCAACGTTATTGACGGCCGTCAGGCCACCGAACATCTTGGTTACTTTATGAGCTTCAAAGAGGTTCACGATGCACTCCTATTTTGCGGTGGTGGACCCGCCGGCTGTCTCTTCGCCGGAATGCAATTCCAAACGGCGTTGGGCACTTGGAATCAATCCCTCCGGCCTTACTGCCATCATGATGACGAGTGTCAGGCCGAATAGTAGGTATCGATACAGGATGGGGTTCGTATTTTGCGCGACCGCATCATGCAAGGCATGATTGGATGCCAACGCTGGCAGCACGGTATGATTCAGGAGGCCTTGCATGAAATCCTTGAGCGCAGGGAGGAAGAGACGATCCGCCGTCATGATTGTCAAGCCGCCGACGATCACGCCATAGATATTTCCCATGCCTCCCAGGATCACGGTACACAGGATGATGATCGACGTGCTGAATTCGAACACGCCGGGGAAGATACCCGCGATGTAGGAGGCGTAGAACGCGCCTGCAAAACCGGAGAAGGTCGCGCCCATCGAGAAAGCCAGTAATTTGGTGTGGACCGGGTCAATTCCCATCTGGGCTGCAGCCAGTTCATCTTCGCGGATTGCCATCCATGCACGGCCCAGGCGGCTCTCGCGCAACCGGTTGATCAGGAAGATCGAGAGGAGGATAATTCCGATGATGAGGAAGTACCAGGGTATCGGTTTGTCCGAAGTAAATCCCCCGATGAAGGGCAGGCTGGGCCGCCCGATGGGGTTGATTCCCAATTCTCCATTTGTAAGATTAAAGTCCTGGGTGAAAACTTTGCATGCAACGGTGGATGTGGCGCCGATTAAATGCTGCAAGCCGGGGATGATCCAGCAGGTGAGCGGCTCCTTAATAGTGATGTCGGTCAGGTTGCGGAACACAACCGGGATGATCTCGCCGAATCCCAGTGTTACGATGGCAAGATAGTCTCCCCGCAAACGCAGGGTGGGCGCGCCGAGCAGGATACCAAACATTGCGGCCATCGCGGCTGCAATCCAAACCACCAGCCAGAAGTTGAGATAAATATTATCCTGTGGCGAAGAAAGGATTCCGGTCGTATATGCGCCAATGGCAAAGAAGGCTGCATAACCCAGGTCAAGCAGACCGGCGTAGCCTACCACAATGTTCAGCCCCATGCCCAGGATCACGAAGATAAGGGCGAAGATAATCTGCGCAACCCAGCGCAATCCGGTTAGATTATCGACGAAGGGGAAGGCAATGACAATAAAAGCCAGAAGGATTAGTTTACCCGTGTTCTCCTGTTTTTCCGACAGGCCATGCAGACCCGTGGTAACCAGGGCAAATAAAATACCTCCCAAGACTCCCACCAGATTGGCGGGGATGACCACACTTGGATCTGCGGGATACCGGCCAATAGCAGGGTTGATAACATAGTTTTGTAACAGGCTTAGAACGAGAAGGATCGCGCCTGAAACCAAGGCGGCAGGCAGGGCGTGCATGGCCGTCTTGAACGGCGTTTCACGTTTGAGGTCATGGGCGATGGAAAGGCTAAGGCCAATCCCCATCAGCACCCCCAAAACAATCACTGACCATCCTCCAAAAATAAAGGTTAGCAGGCCGCCGACGATACCGAATGTGATGCCTGGTCTTATTTTCTGCATGGGAGCACCTCTATGCCTTTTCACTTACCTGCTCGCCGAGCAGGCCTGATGGCCGGAATATCAAGATCAAGACAAGAACCGCGAATATCCACGCTTCGGTCCAGCGTGCGTTTAGCAGACCGTCGCTTAGGGCAGCCAGCAAGCCGATGATGAATCCACCCAGCATGGCGCCCGTAATGTTTCCGATGCCTCCGAGCACTGCGGCAGTGAACGAATACAGGCCGGCGCGGAAACCCATGAACCACCAGGCTGTACCATTATAAAGGCCTCCCATCAGGCCGGCCGCCCCCGCCAATCCTCCGCCGATGATGAAAGTGGCAGTAATCACATAATCAATATCGATGCCCATCATCTTGGCGGCATCCCGGTTTTGGGCAGTCGCCCGCATCGCTTTGCCCAAAGTGGTATGCTGGATAAAGAATCGAAGACCGATCATTAGAATGGAAGCTAGGACAACTACGAGTAGATCCTTGAAGGTCAGTCGAAGGTGGATTCCGCTGGAGGCAAGCAGGTTGTAATTCCACCCCATGCTGGTGAACATTGTGGCCAGCAAATCTGGGAAATTCTTTTGGGATGCGCCGCCCGTGGTTCCAAAGGATGGCACCAGCCAGGACTGTCCGGCCCAGATCAGACCTATGTTCTCGACGATAAATGACATGCCGATGGCGGAAATGAAGGGTGCCAGGCGCGGGGCGTTGCGAAGCCGTCGGTAAGCCAGCCGCTCAATGGTCGCATTGAGAAGTGCACAAACGACGATGGCGATGATCAAGGCCAGAACGAGACCCAGTGTAATGCGACCAGGGTCTGTGGTATTGAACGTTCCCATGACGGATAAGGCGGTCAGTGAGGTCATTACGCCAATCATGTAGACATCGCCATGTGCGAAGTTGATCAACTCGATGATTCCGTATACCAGTGTATATCCCAGCGCGATAATGGCGAGAATCGCACCATTTGCCAGTCCGATCATCAGGAATTGAACCAACTGCAGCGGATCTTTGGCAATCGCGCCTGCGATTGTGGGAACGTCGAATGAAGCCACCGGCCCGATGAGAAGAATTATATAAATAACCACCCCTGCCAGAACAATTTGCAATATTCGACGATATTTTTCGTTCATGTAAGCCAACCTCCAATGCTCAGTTTGTTATATCCTCGCCAATACTTCTATTATGTGGATTATCCAAAACAATTATTGAAGAAGGGGGCAGCGTGGTTAAGCTGCCCCCTTTAGAGACGGTGTTGAATTTACTTTAGAGAGAAGGTGCCAAAGTCGGCAAACTTGCCGCTTTGTACCTGACCGATCAGGAAGTACGGGAGACTGATATCGCCGTTCTGATCGAACGACCATGTTCCCAATGCACCCTGGAAGTCTTTGACAGCAAAGACGGCTTTGTTAACGGTTGCGCGGTCGGCTGGGTTGCCGCCATTTTTACACACGTTCTCGATGGCGTAAAGAAGGGCGTTCATCGTATCATAACCAAAGACCGCATAGGGTTCATTGGTCTCGCCGTATTTTGCGGCATAGTCAGCATAGAACTTCGTGCCGGTGGCGTTCAGGTCCTTCTTGGCTACACCAGGGGTGCTGGCGTATGCGCCATCAGAGGCAGCGCCTGCGCCATCGATGAAGGCCTGGGTGAAGATCCCGTCAGGTCCCATGAATTTGACCTTGGTGTTATCACCCATGATGCTGACCTTGTCTTTGACCATCTGCGCTGAGTTGTTGTCAACCACTGCGCCGAGGAAGATCATATCCGGCGGTTTGCCATTGTTGCTGGTGGAGATCTTGGTCATGAGGGCCTTGTAGTCTGCGGCCTTCGGGTCATAGCCTTCATTGGCGACCACGGTGATGCCGGCTTTTGTCGCGGCCTGGGCGACGGAATCGGCAACGCCCTTGCCGTACGCTTCCTGGTCGTTGACGACGTACAAAGCCTTGACGCCGAGGGAGACCATGAAGTTGACATCCACTGGTCCCTGCAGATCATCGGTGGCGGCGACACGGGCATAGTTGCGGACACCGGTGGGATAATACACGTCCGGCTCGTTGGCGGCGGTAATACCTGCGGCCGCATGGGTCAAACCGGGATAGGTGTTGGCGGGGGAGATCATGGCCAGCGGGCCAGCCTGGTTCAGAAGATCGG
>JAKAMM010000076.1 GCA_021812905.1 Chloroflexota bacterium
GGGCAAGAAGGTGCTGGTATTTTCGGTTGACCCGCAAGCCAGTTTGTCCGACATCTTCCAGAAGGACATCTTCGGCAAGGGTCCGGTCAAGATCATGGATAATTTGTGGGCACAGGAGATCGACGCTGACAGCCACATCAAGAACTATCAGAATGAAATCCGCAAGAAAATTTTGGATATGTACGGTTTCGAGCAGGTGCCTGAGGAGATTGAGCAATACATTCAGGCCGCATCCGCAGAACCTGCCATGGAAGAAAGCGCCATCTTCGACGCGGTAGTGGATATCGTCATCGGTGGCGAGTACGATTACTACATTTACGATCTCGTCCCGCTCGGCCATGCACTGTACTACTTGAGCATGGCAAAAGTTTATGACGAGTGGATCAACAAGATCACCAAATTGCGCGAGGAGATGCGCGAGTACGAGGAAATGGTTTCACGTTTGAAGCGCGAGAAGGAAACCGAGGAAGATCAAATCCTCACCGAACTACAATACATCCGTACCCGCATTAACGCCTCGTCAAGTATTCTGACCGACAAGGAAAAGACTGGCTTCTTCTTTGTCGTCATTCCCGAAGAAATGATCCTGATTGACACGGCCAAGGCGGCGGAGCTGTTCGCCAAATTCAACGTCCCGATCATGGGCTACGTAGTCAACCGCGTGGTGCCGCGCGAACTGCTCAAGGAAAACATCCCGTCCTACCTGAAGAACCGCATCGAGATGCAGGACAAATACCTGGAAGAGATCAAGACCATGTTCGGCCAGCAGGTGGCGGCGCACGTTCCCGAACTGGAACGCGATGTGACCGGCCTGGATATGATCAAGCAACTTGCAGAGATCATGTACGGAAAGTAGCAGGATGCCATGACAACTTCAATTGAAACCTCCATGAAAAAATATGTCAGCGACCACCAGCGCTTGAAGTACCTGTTCTTCGGCGGTAAGGGCGGCGTGGGCAAGACTGCACTGGCAGGCGCAACGGCCATCTGGCTTGCAAAGCAGGGCAGACGCGTTATGCTGGCATCCACCAATCCTGTCCACAGCTTGAGCGGATTACTGGGACAAAACGTTTTCGGCAAGCCGACTTTGGTCGATGGTGTCCCAAATCTATGGGCATACGAAATTGACACCAAGGACACTATTGAGCGTTCCAAGCAGGATATCCGTGACAAGATCCAGTGGTTCCTGAAATTTGCAGATATTTCCACCAAGGCCGAAGAGTTCGTCGAATCGGCCACGATGAACCCGGCCTTCGAGGAATCGGCCATGTTCGAAAACATGGTGGACCTGATGCTAGGCGGCGAATATGACGTGTACGTTTTCGACACCGCCCCCACCGCCAACGCCCGCCGTCTGCTGGGCATGTCGCAGGTCTACTCGCTGTGGGTCAACAAGATGCTCAAAAGCCGCGACGAGGCCCGCTCCTTGCGCGAACTGTTATCCTTCACCAAGAAAAAGGAAGCCGACCCGTTGATGGATTATCTGGTCAGCTTCCGTGACCGCATGGGCAAGGCGCGCGAAATGTTGACTGACTCCGCTCAGACCGCCTTCTTCTTCGTCACCCTGCCAGAGGCTTTGCCAATCGCGGTCATCACACGCTTCATTGGCTGGTTCCACGACTTCGGCATTCCCGTCGGCGGCGTGATCGTCAACATGATCATTGACAAAAAGCAGGTCAACGACAAATCGCCAGACTTCGTCAAGAACCGCGTCGCCATGCAGGATCGCTACATGACCGAGGTCTGGGAGAAGTTCGACGGTATGGTGCGCGCCAACCTGCCGCTCTACGAGAAAGAAGTGCGCGGCTTGGAAACGCTCGGCACCATGGCGGATAACCTGTTTGTCTGATGTGCGCGGCATGACAAATGCCTCCCCGCATCCCATCCGCACCTTCAAGGAAATCCTCTACGGCATGGCGATCCACGACCAGGTGCGGACGCTGGCGCGGCAGCGCGGCAGCCTGGAGCACCTATTCGTGTTGATCAGTTTCGGCGACCTGCTGGGCGTGCCCATCCTGCCGCCGTATTACAGCATGCGCCTGCTGCCGTTCGTTGTTCCACTCATCAACAACTGGAAACGGCGCATGTTGCGGGAACGGGACTTGATGGACGCAATTTTCTAGGAACAGCCACTGTAGTAGGTCACGTTTGAAACGTGACCTACGCTTTTCCGACAAGGAGACGAAAATGGATCTTGGATTGAAGGATAAACGCGCTATCGTCACTGGCGCATCGCGCGGACTTGGTTATGCAATCGCTCGGCTGCTTGCCAAAGAAGGATGCAGGCTCGCAATTAATAGCCGCGACGAGAGCAAGATCAAAGCCGCGGCAAACTCGATCAGCAGCGAAACACGCGGAGTGGAGGCCGCGCTGGCGGGAGACGTGAGCGATCCGTCGGTTCCAGAGAAACTCGTCGAGCAGGCCGTCAAATCCCTCGGCGGACTCGACCTGCTGGTCACCAACGCGGGCGGACCTCCCGCGGGCGCATTCGATTCGTTCGATGAAGCCACATGGGAGAAAGCCGTGAATTTATCTTTCATGAGTCACGTGCGACTCATCCGCGCCGCCCTGCCCCATCTGCGAAAATCAAGCGCGGCCAGTGTGCTGACCATGACATCCTATACGGTCAAACAGCCTTTGCCGAATCTGGTGCTGTCAAACAGCATCCGGCTCGCCACAGTTGGCCTGACCAAAAGCCTGGCATTGGAGCTTGGCAATGAGGGCATCCGCTTCAACTCGATCCTGCCGGCCACCATAGACACGGATCGGATTCGTGAACTTGCAACTTTCCGCGCACAAAAGAATGGCACGACCCTCGAGGAAGAATCCGCCAAGGATGCACAGAAAAGCGTCTTTGGGCGGGTCGGTCGCCCTGAGGAGTTTGCCAACGCAGCGGTCTTCCTGCTTTCGCCTGCCGCTTCATATCTCACGGGCGTGATGTTGACCGTGGACGGTGGGCAGTATAAAGCTACGTTTTAATCCCCTCACAGATACACGCAATTAAAAACAATTCACAGATAAACCCAGTTGTGCAAATTCGGGTTTATCTGTGGTTAAATTACGCACATGAAAAAGCTGTCATTCCTGACGCGCACTTCGCTCCTGCTCGGATTCTTCTTTACGTTGGATAAGGTTCTGGCCTTCGCGCGCTCGATCATCATCGCGCGCACTTTTCATTTATCCTTTGAACTCGACGCCTTCAACGTCGCCAACAACCTGCCCGATCTGCTTTTCGCGCTCATCTCCGGCGGCGCTCTGGCAATGGCCTTCATCCCGGTGCTTTCCGAAGTATTGACCCAAAAAGGGCGTCAGGCCGCCTGGGATCTTTTTTCGCGCATGGCAAATCTGGCCTTTATCGTTACGGCCTTGGCTGCGATCATCATCGCGATATTTTCCGAACAAATCGTCAAAGCACAGATCGGCATCGCGCCGGGCTTCGACGCACAGAAGCAGAGTCTCATTGCAGATTTGATGCGGCTCAACCTGATCGCGACCCTGATCTTCTCGATCAGCGGCCTCGTCATGGCCAGCCTGCAAGCCAACCAGCATTTTCTATTGCCCGCCTTCGCACCCGCGCTTTATAACATTGGTCAAATTTTTGGCGCACTGGTGCTCGTGCCGCACTTCGGCGTACGCGGTCTCGTGTATGGCGTCATCATCGGCTCGGTCATGCATCTCGCCATTCAAATCCCGGCGCTGATCAAATATCAGTTCCACTGGACGCCGTCGCTCAAGATCGACCCGGCTGTGGTCGAGGCGCTCAAAGTGGTTGGGCCGCGCCTGCTGACGATGTTCATGATCCAACTCATGTTCATTGCCCGCGATAACTTCGCATCGCGGCTGGGTCAGATCGGCTCGATCTCTTCGCTGACCTATGGCTGGATGATTATGCAAGTACCAGAGACTTTGCTTGGGACGGCCATCGCCACCGCGCTTCTGCCGACTTTATCTGAACTCGCGGCTCGCGGGGACTGGGCCGGATTCCGTTTAACCATAGAGAAAGCGCTCCAGATTTTGATCGCGTTAACGCTTCCGGCCGCGGCCATTATTTCGGCGGGGATTCATCCAATCGTGCGCGCCGCCTTCGGCTTCGACGAAATCGGGACAAATTTGCTCACCTGGACGACGCGCGTCTATATGCTGACGTTGTGCGGCTATGCCATTCAGGAAATCGCGGCGCGTTCCTTCTATGCGCGCAAGGAAGCCTGGTATCCGTTCTTCGGCGTGGTGATCCGCATGGCGATCTATGTTCCGGTTGGAATCTTAGCTGTCACAACTCTTAACTCCATCGGCGCGCCGGCCATTGCCTTTGCAGAACTTTCACTGACAATTGAATCTGCGCTGATGTTCATCTGGCTGAGCAGGAAAATGCGCGAGCCGCTGAGAATTGACGGGACGTTGCTCAAAGGTTTGGCCGCAGCCCTGTTTGGCGGCGGTACGGCTTACGTCCTGGCAACGACGCTTCCAGGCGGCGCGGTGTCAACCGCCATCACCGGTATGATCGTCGGGACGGGCATCGCGCTCGCCATCGTCCGCCAGGAAGTCCGCCTGCTTTTCAATTTGTGAGTCACGGTATAATTGCGTCCATGTCTGAAGAAACCAATAACACACAAGAAGTTCAACCTGTAAAAGAAGATGACACCCAGCCTCTCAAGCCGGTCAAACAGGCCCCGCGCTGGCAGTCGATTCTGTTGACGATACTCGGCGTTTTGATTTTGCTTGCGCTTGGAACATACAGTGGTTTTTGGCGCGGGGAAAAAGACCGCCAGGCGGCACAAACCAGCCTGATCGATCAACAGTTGACCCAGCAATACCAATTCGCGCTGGTGGACGAACAATTCGGTCGTTATGATGCGGCCAGGCAGCGCCTCGAGTTCATCATCCAAAACAATCCGAGCTACCCGGGCGCGCAAAATGAGCTGGCCAAAGTATTGGTGCAATTGACCATTCCCACCGCGACGCCGACTCCAACCCTGACTCCGACACCTGATTTACGCGGAGTTCAGACCTTGTTCTCCACTGCCCAGCAACTGATCGCGGCCGGCAACTGGAGCGATGCGCTGGCAGAACTTGATCAACTCCGCAAACAAGGTCCGGCCTTCAATACTTCCCAAGTGGACGGCATGTATTACTTTGCCCTGCGCAACTACGGTGTGGAATTAATTACCAAGGATGGCAATCTGGAAGGCGGCGTCTATCAGTTGACGCTGGCAGAACGCTTCGCACCACTCGATCGGGAGGCCTATGGCCTGCGTGATGGCGCGCGCGCTTATATTCAAGCTTCCAGTTTTTTTGGTGTCGACTGGAGACAATCGGTCCTATATTTCGCTCAGGTCGCGGGCGGCTGGCCATCTCTGTGGGACGGAACCATGACTGCTTCACAGCGCTATTACAACGCTTTGATGCGTTATGGCGATCAATTGTTTGGGCAAAGCCAATTTTGCGAGGCCGTCAAACAATACCAGACAGCGCAGAGCCTTGGCAATCTCGATCAGAAAGCTGCTAACAATTTCAACCAGGCTTACCAGACATGCTATCCGCCTACTGAGACGCCAGCGCCGACTGCAGTCGTGGATACACCCACCCCCTAACTTGAATGCCAACTATGCCATCCTGGGCCCTGGCCTTGGCCTTCTGGCTCCACATGCTTGCAACTGTGACATGGGTCGGAAGCCTGGCCGCGACCTCAGTACTGATCCTGCCCGCCGCAAAACATACGCTAAAGCCAGTTGACCAACTGGCCTTCATTGAAGCCATGCAAAAGCGGCTGGAACCGATAGCCTGGTTTTGTATCAGTCTCTTGATCGTTACAGGGCTATTTCAGATGAGTGTCAATCCCCATTATGATGGCTTTCTTTCGACAAGCACGCAATGGTCGCTTTCGCTTCTTATCAAACATGGACTGGTGCTGGTCATGATCGTGGTCACCGCCGTACAAACGTGGGAAATCCTGCCCGCCATCCGACGCGCCCTGATGATTATGAATAAGATAAGTCCGGAACAAGTGATAAGATTACAACAACGCGAGACTTGGTTGTTGCGCGCGAATCTAGCGCTGGCCGTCCTGATCTTACTGGCGACGGCCTTCGCAAGAGCAGCATAAAGTTTTCAAGGCAACCTGTTGGCCGCCCTGAATTTTTATCTGGGGGATTTGAAGAATTGATCCGGCTGATCAGTATAGTAATAAATAATATGTCTATCAGGATAATCCCGCACCAGGGCAGCGTCAGCGCCAGAGTCGCGCGATAATGCGAAGATAAACGGCGAGGTCAGGTTCGCGTTTTGTAGATCCAGGAGACCCCCGTATTCTGTCCAGCTTTTTTGGAAATGCACGATGACCAGTGCCGGTGCTAACTCTTTCGCCTGCATCGTTTCAAATGGAGCCAGCATGGCGCGGTTGATTCCATACAAGCCGGTCATTTCATTCAAACGCTTGGGTAGGTAAATGATCAAGTTATAACCAATGAGAAAGACACCCAGCAAGAGCGTAGCAGTCTGCATCCATTTGCGGAAGCGGCCTTCCTGCGCTACGCGCTCGGCCAGCCAGAACATTCCCGCTGCGCTGACCAGCGTCAGGCTAAAGAAGCCTTCATAATAATAACGCGGGCCATATAAAGTCGAGCCGATCCAGTAAGCCATATAAAACAAAACGATTGTTGGAAAAACCAAGGCGACCAGCCACGCACGCGCGTTGCGCCCCAGCGCCAAAACGCCAAATGGCAGGAACAACCACGAGGCGCTGGCCCATCCAAAGAAATCACCCCAACCTGCCTGAAAACTGATCTTGAGATTCACCCAAGCCCAGTACAGGCTATGCCCGCCCGCCTGCCGCCCAAAGCCCTGGCCGAATCCAATTTTGTCGTACTTCCACCACAACATATATGGATTCAACAACGGGTCGCCGGTGACGGCAAACTGCCAGAGCGGAACCAAAGCCGCGACGAAAGCCGCCAGCAGACCAATTGTCAAGACTGTGATGCGGGTGGATTTATCGCCGCGAATCAGAAGGAACAATCCGTGGATGAAGAACGGCAATCCGACCGCAACAGCAGTCAATGGGCGCGTCATCGCCAGGACCCCGAGGCTGAGTCCCGCGACTGAAACTGTCAGCCACGCTGGAACATTCACCACAAAGACACGAAGCCCACCAGGTTTCTTTGTAAGCGTAAAATCATCCTTCGTGTTCTTGGCGCTTTCGTGGTGAGAAAATGTATCCAGCCAGGCTAGCACAAAAGCCAGAGCCAAAACCAGCGACCACGGATGCGACAGCAACGAGCCGGAGTTCATCAGGAAGAATGGCGAGGTGGCCATGAGCGCGGCAGATAATAACGCGATGCGCTCATCGAAAATTTTTTTGCCGAGCAAATAGGTCAGCCAAACTCCCAACCCGGACAAAACAGGATTGACCCAGGCTTGCGCGTGAAACAACATACCAAGCATCAACATCAGCGGCCAGCCGAGCGGATACTTGCCAAAGCGCTGACCGTGATAATCCAC
>JAKAMM010000077.1 GCA_021812905.1 Chloroflexota bacterium
AGCCTTTGATCTGGCGCGGGCCGATGCTCAACTCAGCCATTCGACAATTTCTTGGCGATGTGGAATGGGGCGAGCTCGATTATCTTATCGTGGACCTTCCGCCGGGTACCGGTGACGCGGCTTTGTCTCTGGCCCAGGCGCTTCCGTTAAGCGGCGTGGTCATTGTGACCTTGCCGCAACTGGTCTCGCTCGAAGATGCCAGCCGCGGACTGGCGATGTTCCGCACGCTGGAAGTTCCGATCTTGGGCGTGATCGAAAATATGTCTTATCTCGAATTGCCCGATGGCACACGCATGGACATTTTCGGTTCGGGCGGCGGCGAACAATTGGCTCAGGCCACCGAGACTTATTTCCTCGGCAAAATCCCGATTGACCAAAACGTCCGCATCGGCGGCGACAGCGGCAAACCGATCGTGGTCTCTTATCCCGATTCGCCCGTTGCAAAATCGATTATTGAGATTACCCAGAAGATCGCGGCGCGCGTCAGCGTCGAGGCGATGGGCGGAAAGAACGAACTGCCAATCAACATCGTTGAATAAGAAAATTGGAATTAATGAGAGACGGTCAAGGATGACTGTCTCTTATTGTTTAACCAACCATTACCCACTGTTAAAATGCTGTTAAAGAATCGGGATGATAATAAAATTAAATCTTTCTCTGGATGGTACAAATGAACTCACAAAAAGTTTTATTCCTTTGTACAGGCAACTCAGCCCGCAGCCAAATGGCAGAAGCGTTTCTGCGCAAATTTGGCGGCGACAAGTTCGAAGCTCACAGTGCTGGGCTCGAGCCAAGGGGGTTGAATCCGCTCACGGTCAAAGTGATGAACGAGGTCGGCATTGATGTTTCAGGGCAGACATCCAAAGGTGTGGAAGTGTATCTCGGCAAAATCTTATTTCAGTATCTGATCACGGTTTGCGATGACACGGACAAAAACTGTCCCACCGTGTGGCCGGGCGTGGCGAATAGAATGCACTGGTCTTTTCAAGATCCCGCCACCTTCGAAGGCACGGATGAAGAAAAGCTGGCTAAATTCCGCGAGGTGCGTGACTTGATCGAACAAAAGGTCAAAGTCTGGGTCGCGGAACAAAGGTGACATTCAGCGAATTTATTTATGACGCCCGTCTTTGACCGGCGTTATTTTTTGGCGTAAACTATATTCAGATTTCTGAATATATAGAAGGCAACAAATGGATGCCTACAAAAAACAAACCGACCTTCTCAAAACCATCGCCCATCCCACACGACTCGCCGTCTTGGAAATTTTACGGGATGGCGAACAATGCGTCTGCCACATGGAAGCCATGCTTGGTTTGCGTCAGGCCAGCATTTCCCAGCAATTGATGATCCTGCGGCAGTCGGGACTAGTTGAATTCCGCCGCGACGGATTGAACATGTATTATCGCGTGGTCAAGCCGGAAATATTTTCGGTGCTGGACGCGGTCAATTCAGCCAGCGGACAGGCCGCCGCACGCATCGCACATATACACGCAAACACGGAATGTCCATGCCCGAAGTGCAACGCCGTGCAAAATATCCCGCTCGATCAAATTTCTGTTTATGGATAAAAAACCATGACAACTCTCCCGATACCTTCCCACATCCCCGCTTCACGACGAGTCTATTTGCTCGTTGCCCTTTCAGCAATTAGCTGGATCATCGCTTACAGCCTTGTCCAGCCGCTGGCAGATTGGATCGCCTACTCCGCGCTCGGACTCTCATCAGATTCGCGCCTGGGCCAAGCGCTGGCATTTTTTCTGTACGATGTTCCAAAGATTCTGCTCCTGCTTTCGGGCATGGTTTTTCTGATCTCCATCATCCGCACCTTCTTCAGCCCGGAGCGGACGCGCGCCCTGCTCGGTGGAAAACGCGAAGGCTTTGGCAACATCTTCGGGGCCATGCTTGGGATCGTCACGCCATTTTGTTCATGCTCAGCCGTGCCGCTTTTCATTGGATTTGTCGAAGCGGGCATTCCGCTCGGCGTGACTTTTTCCTTTTTGATCGCCGCACCGACCATCAATGAAATCGCAGTGATTATGTTGTTCGGCTTATTCGGCTGGAAGGTTGCTGGCTTGTATATTCTGTCCGGGCTGATCATCGCCATTACCGCCGGCATGTTGATCGGTCGTCTTAAGATGGAACGCTTCGTGGAAGACTTCGTCTGGAAGATTCATCGCAAAGTCAACGTGAGCGAAGAGAAAATAAGCTGGGAAGATCGCATCTTACAGGCATGGACATCCGTCAAGGAAATCGTCGGCAAGGTGTGGCTATACGTAGTGGTCGGCATCGCCGTTGGCGCGGGGATTCATGGGTACGTGCCCGCAGACGCGCTGGCGGCCATTATGGGCAAGCAGGCCTGGTGGTCCGTGCCCGCCGCGGTTCTGTTGGGCATCCCGCTTTATTCCAACGCAGCAGGCATCATCCCCATCGTCAGCGCGCTGATGGAAAAAGGCGCATCGCTCGGAACGGTGCTGGCATTCATGATGTCCGTTATCGGCCTGAGTTTACCCGAAGCTGTCATCCTGCGCCGCGTTTTGAAACTACCGTTGCTCATCACATTCTTTGCTGTCATCGCAATCGCAATCATGTTAACGGGCTATCTGTTCAATTGGATTCTATAGGAAGATGCCGGGACAAATCTGTTCATTGACCCGTTGTTTTTTCAGAAAGGAGATTGCCATGAAAAAGATCGAGGTTCTTGGAACGGGATGCTACAAATGCATCCAACTGGAAACCCTACTCCATGAAATTCTCGGCGAGTTAGGCCATACAGAGATAGAGGTCGAACGCATCACCGACGAACATTACATTCGCAAGTTTATGCCCGTTGAAGAAATCCCAGGATTGGTGATTGACGGGCGTCTTGTCTGCAATAACACCGTGCCATCCAAAGAAGAATTGCGTAGCTGGCTTTTCGCCAGTTAGTTCACATCAAGGAGTCTATTATGCTTACGATCAAAGTTCTTGGTTCGGGTTGCGCAAATTGCAAGAAGCTGGAGGCGCTCGCTCATCAAGCCGCCGAGAGCATGAGCCTGCAAGCCGAGTTCATTAAGGTCACGGATTACGCCGAGATGATGCAATACAACATCATGTCCACGCCGGGACTCGTGGTGAATGAAAAGCTGGTCAGCGCCGGACGCATCCCAACAGTGGCAGAGATCGGTACCTGGCTGGCCGATGCCGAGATGGAGAAGACCGCATGACAACAACCACGCCTCAGTCCGCCCCGATCATGTTACCCGTTTCACAGCGTTTATCCTTCCTCGACCGCTTTCTGACGCTGTGGATTTTTCTGGCGATGGCGCTCGGCGTAGGATTGGGATTTCTGTTTCCCGCCGGGGTGAAATCCTTCAACGAAACCTTCTCAGTCGGCACGACCAACATTCCGATTGCGATTGGCTTGATCCTGATGATGTATCCGCCATTGGCAAAGGTACGTTACGAAGAATTAGGCGATGTATTCCGCAACTGGAAAATTCTCGGCCTCTCGCTTCTGCAAAACTGGGTCATCGGGCCGGTGCTGATGTTTTTGCTGGCCATCGTTTTTCTGCGCGACAAGCCCGAATACATGACGGGACTGATCCTGATCGGGCTGGCGCGCTGCATCGCCATGGTCATCGTGTGGAATGAACTGGCGCACGGCGACACGGAATACGCAGCCGGGCTGGTGGCCTTCAACAGCGTCTTTCAAGTTGTGTTCTACAGCGTTTACGCCTACGTATTCATCACCATCCTGCCAACGTGGTTCGGTATGAAAGGCGCGTTGGTGCAGATCACCATCGGCGAGATTGCTCAAAGCGTGTTCATCTATCTGGGTGTTCCATTTTTGGCGGGTTTCTTTACGCGCTTGATTCTCCTGAAAATAAAAAGCAAGGAGTGGTATCACACTCAATTTGTTCCAAAAATTAGTCCGCTGACTCTGGTGGCCCTGCTCTTCACCATCATCGTGATGTTCAGCTTGAAAGGAGAATACATCGTCCAGCTTCCACTCGACGTGGTGCGGATCGCCATCCCGCTGCTGATCTATTTTGTGGTCATGTTCCTGGTCAGCTTTTTCATGGGCAAAGCCGTCGGCGCGGACTATTCCAAAACGGCCACGCTTTCATTCACCGCAGCCAGCAATAATTTCGAGTTAGCCATTGCTGTGGCCGTGGCTGTCTTCGGGATTTCTTCCGGGCAGGCCTTCGCGGCCGTGATTGGTCCGCTCGTGGAAGTGCCGGTGATGATCGGATTGGTCAACGTGGCATTCTGGTTGCAGAGAAAAATATACAACTAACCCAGTCAAAAACTCCCGGTGGTGATCGGGAGTTTTTGAACTATTTTCCTGCTCTCCATTCCCCATCTCCCATACGGTATAATTCCGTCCATGCAAACTACAATTATTGGTGTTCGTTTTACCAGGATCGGCAAAGTCTATCACTTCGACTCTTCCGCCGTGCCCGATGTGGGCGTCGGCGAGCACGTCATCGTGGACACGGCGCGTGGCAAGCATCTCGGCGAGGTCATTCAAAAGATTGCCGAACCGCCGTCCGCACCCGAAGGCGGCTGGAAGTCTGTGGAACGACGCGCCACGCCGCGCGATCTCCTGCTCCAGCAATCCTGGCAGTCCAAACAGACTGAAGCCATGATCAACTGCCGGGCGCGCGCATCCGAAATCAAGCTCGAGGGCGTGAAAATTGTCGCCGCCGAATACAACTATGACGGTGCGCGGCTGGCCTTTTTGTATAGCACTGAGAGTGAAGAAAAGATGGATCTCAAGTCGCTCAAAAAGGATATGCAGTCCAGCTATCCCAACACACAAATTGAGATGCGGCAGATCGGTCCGCGCGACGTTGCCAAGTTGCTGGGCGGCCTGGGCGCCTGCGGACTCGAAAACCGCTGCTGCTCCCAATTCCTGACCGACTTCAGTCCCATCTCGATCAAGATGGCCAAAGAGCAAGGCATCTCACTCACTCCCACCGAAATCACCGGTATGTGCGGACGCCTGCGCTGTTGCCTCATCTACGAATACGAGCAATACGTCGAGGCTCGCAAGACCCTGCCCAAGCGCAACAAGCGCGTCATCACACCCAAGGGTGAAGGCAAGGTTGTGGATATCCTGCCGATGAGCAACCAGATCACGGTGCAGATTGATGGTGAGGAAGGCAAACACATTTGGGTCACCTTCGACCGCGAAGAACTCCAGCCCTGGGATGAGCTTGAAGCCCTGCGCAGAAAATCCGAAGCGCCTTGTGATCGTCACGAAGGCGGCGGATGCACTTGTGGTAAAAGCCGTACATCGTAATTCGTTATTCAGGAATCGTGCATCGTTACCAATTTCCGACCCCAAATTCCCAACCCCCGAAAATCTATGACCCTCCAACCCGAAAACTGGCAAGACCAGCAAAACATTCTGGTCGTCCTGGCTCACCCGGATGACCCGGAATTTTTTTGCGGAGCCACGCTCGCACGCTGGGCACGCGCCGGACACAGCATCACCTATCAACTTCTGACTTGCGGCGACAAGGGCTTTAATCCCACTACCTCGCCGGATATGACAACCGACGCGCTGTGCGCCATTCGACACGCAGAGCAGGCCAACGCCGCCAAAGTCATCGGCGCGCAAGCCGTTCACTTTCTGGACCGACCGGATGGCTACCTCGTCCCCGGCATTGATCTGCGCCGGGAGATTGTGCGCGTGATCCGCAAGTTTAAGCCGGATATTCTTGTCACGTCCGACCCGCAAAATTTATTCGCCACATACGGACTTAACCATCCCGACCATCGCGCCGCCGGACAGGTGGTGCTCGACGCGGCTTTCCCTGCCGCTGGCAACGCGGCCTTCTTCCCCGAACTGATCGCCGAAGGCTATCCGCCACATGCGTTGAAAGAAATCTGGGTCACGCTCACTAGCCAGCCAAACATCACTGTTGACGTGACCGAAACATGGGATATCAAGGTCAATGCCATTCTTGAACATAAGACTCAAGTGCAGGATCCACAAGCACTTGTGGAAAGATTCAAGAATCGGCGCGCCGAAGATTCGACTGAAGAAAATCCGCGCTACGAAGAAAAATTCCGCGTGATCAAGTACAGTTAGAAAGTTTACAAGTTGGAAGATTCAACGTTCAAACCTACCAACCTTCAAACCTGCCAACGGAGAAAAAAAACATGACCGACTTTCTGAAAGAAGCCAAAGAACTTTTTCCATATACCCAAACCCTGCGCCGTGATTTTCACATGCACCCCGAACTCGGATTTCACGAACTGCGCACCGGCGGCATCGTCGCGAAAGAACTCGAGACGCTCGGCCTCGAAGTGACCAAAGGTGTCGGCAAGACCGGCGTGGTTGGCTTGCTTGAAGGCGCCAGGCCCGGCCCCACCCTGCTCATCCGCTTCGACATGGACGCGCTGCCCATCGTCGAAGACACCGGCGCGCAATATGCTTCGCAGACAAATGGAATCATGCACGCCTGCGGACACGACGGACACACATCCATCGGGCTGACGGTTGCAAAGATCCTGCACGCCCATCGCGACCAGTTGGCGGGCACCGTTAAATTTTGCTTCCAGCCATCTGAAGAGGGATACAACGGCGAAGAGATCGGCGGCGCGCAGATGATGATCCGCGACGGTGTGCTCGATGGCCCGAAAGTGGATATGTCGCTTTCGATGCATCTCTGGAATGAAAAGCCGCTCGGCTGGGTCGGCGTGGCAAGAGGTCCCGTCATGGCAGGCGCGGAACAATTCACGATTAAGCTGACCGGCAAAGGCGGACACGGCGCTATCCCGAATGCGACGATTGACCCGATCGTGGCCGCGGCACAAATCGTCAATGTGCTCCAAACCATTACATCACGCAACGTCGCACCTTTACAGGCGGCGGTTGTCAGCGTGACGACGGTTCATTCGGGGACAGCCTTCAACGTCATCCCGCAGGAGGCAGAACTGACGGGTACGATCCGCACCTTCGATCTGGCAGTCCGTCAAAAAGTCCTGGAAAGATTCGAACAGATCGTGCGCGGCGTCGGCGAAACGATGGGATGCAAAGTCGAGATCCTGCTGCAACGTGTCACGCCTGCCGTCATCAACAACGACGACATCGCCGGAAAAGTCCAAACTGTTGCACAAAAAGTTATGCCGGAGTCCACGCTCGACACGAACGGTTACCTGACGATGGGCGCGGAGGACATGGCGTTCATGCAGGAAAAAGTGCCGGGTTGTTATTTCTTCGTTGGCTCGAACAACACGGAAAAGCATCTCGACTACGGACATCACCACCCGAAATTCGATTTTGACGAGGAAGCGCTTTCGCGCGGCGCGGCTCTCATGGCCGCCGCAGTGGCCGACATTCTTAAATAGTGCAAGTCACCGCCCACTACCAAAGATTCAACGCAAAATCACACGCGTGCCGGCAACCAGTGCAGGCAGAGAGGGCGAACATCGTCCCGATGTTCTTCGGGAAAGAGCAATAAAAAAACTTGGCGTCTTCGCGGCTTTGTAT
>JAKAMM010000078.1 GCA_021812905.1 Chloroflexota bacterium
TGTAAACAAAAAATCTCCTGCAAATTTGCGGGAGATTTTTTACATATTGCTGTTCTTATACCTGAATGAATTTATCTGGCTTGGTTCCACAAATCGGGCATGGCGCGTCAGGCTTGCCAAATTCGATGTAGCCACAGACCGGGCAAAGATAGAATTCGACCTCGGTTAAATCCTTGCCCTGCTTTACAGCCTCCAGGGCCAGTGTATACAGTTTGGCATGTACCGCCTCCGCCTCAACCGCATAGCCGAACATTCGCTTGGCCTTATGGTCGTCGGCCTCGGCCATTTCCAACATCGGCGGATACATTTTTGTAAATTCATAAGTCTCGCCGTTGATCGCGGTCTGAAGGTTCTCAGCTGTTGGGCGGATCTCGTCCAGCGCTTTTAGATGTCCCTCCGCATGGATTTTTTCAGCCTCGGCTGTAGTGCGGAACAGACGGGCGATATTCGGGAAACCATCCTGTTCCGCTTTTTTTGCAAATGCCCGGTATTTCTGATTGGCTTGACTTTCGCCTGCAAATGCTATTTTGAGATTATCTATTGTCGTTGGCATACTGGGCCTCCTGGTTCAAATACTTGATGGTTGTGCATTTATGTTTACAGGGTAATTTGGGAAACTTGTCACAAGTATTTTATACCACAATTGAGAAGCGTGCATTAAAGGTCAAAAAAACGTGGCGGATAATTGCCGCCACGTTTTGACTGATCACTGATTACTAATCACTGGCACTTGCTTATCCCCATACAACTTCCGATGCACGAGGCTCAACGCCCGCACTTGCTCCGCGGCGTGATACGACGACCTGACCAGCGGATTCGACTCGACCCACTTGAAGCCGATCTCTTTGCCGTACTCGCGCAGTTCGGCGAATTCCTCCATTGTGTAATAACGATCCATTGCCAGATGCTTCTTGCTCGGCTGCAAATACTGGCCGATCGTCAAAATGTCCACGCCCCATGAACGCTGGTCGCGCATCACGGCTTTGACCTCGTCCATTGTTTCTCCGAGGCCGAGCATGATGCCCGATTTGGTCAACACATCGGGGTCGAGCTTCCTGGCATTGGATAACGTCGCGGCGGCCCATTCGTAATTATCCTGCGGCTGGACTGTTTTGAATAATCGCGGCACGGTCTCGACGTTATGATTCAAAATCTCAGGCCGCGCATCCATCACGATCTTTAACGCTTCGAGCGAGCCTTTGAAATCCGGGATCAACACTTCAATCGAACAGCCGGGCAACACTTCGCGAATGCGGCGGATGACCATCGCAAAGATCGGTGCGCCGCCATCGCGGCGTTCGTCACGGTTCACGGATGTGATGACCGCGTGCTTCAAGTTCATTGATTTCACAGCCTGTGCCACACGCTCGGCCTCGCCCCAATCGAGCAATCCGGGCTTGCCGTGTTTGATATCACAAAACGCGCAGGTGCGTGTGCACACGTCGCCGAGCATCAGGAAGGTCGCCGTGCCGCTTCCCCAGCACTCGCCCAGGTTTGGGCACATGGCCTCTTCGCACACCGTATGCAGTTCCTTCGAACGCATCAGCGTTTGAAGCCGTTCGTAGGTTTCGCCCGAGGGCGCGCGCACCTTGATCCACTCCGGGCGGCGGAGCGGGGTGGTATTAACAGTTTCGGGATTGACCCGGTCTCTTGTAGGGGTGGCAGGCATAAGGTTTAGTTTTGAAGCGTATCCTTGCGAAGGTTCAAACCTTCGCAAGGATTTATTATTATATCTTGCGGACTTTCAGTCGCAAGCCCTTGACTTCGACGACCTCGACATGCTCGCCCTTACCGATCTTATCGGACCCGTCAACGGCTTCCGCTGACCAAAGCTCGGCTCCAACTTGGACCTGTCCCGTTAAACCGATCTCGGTTTTGGCCATGCCTGTTTTGCCGATCAGGGCTTCCACGCCGGTTTGGATGCGTGCGCGTTGGGCGCGCAAGGCAACCGTCAGGATCGTTGCAAACATCAAGCCGATGGCAATGCTGACGCCAACCACCAGCGGGACGGACACGCGCTGGAATTGTGGTACGCCCGGCGAGTTGAACAGCATCAGAGCGCCAACGATGAATGAACCGATACCGGCGACAGTCAGCGCACCGTGCGTGGGCGCTTTGATATCGAGGATGAAAAGCACAAAGGCCGTGACGAGGAAGACCAATCCAAACCAGTTGACGTTGAGAAGCCCCATTCCGTATAAAGCCAGTGCGAGACAAACCACGCCGAAGAATCCGGCCACCCAGCCGCCGGGATGGGAAAGTTCGATTTGAAGGGCAAGAACACCAACCGACAGCAGGATGAACACAATATTCGAGTTTGTGAGAATGAGCAGGAGTTGTTCGATGAAGCTCATGTCAAGGGCTTCGGTCTGCGCGTTGGCTGTATGGAGCGGGCGCGTGCCGTTTGGCATGATGACGTTAAAGCCGTCGAGCTTTTTGAGCAAGTCGTTTGTATCGGTGGCGATAAAGTCGATCAGTTTTGCGTCGAGGGCTTCTTTTGCGCTTACTGCTTTGGCATTGTCGATCATATCCTGGGCGAGTTGTGTGGCAACGGCGCCGCGTCGTTCGACCAGCGGACGGATGGTCGCCTTCATGATTTCCTTTTGTTTCGTCGCAAGGGTTGAGTCCAGGTTCTGGCCGCTGGCATCTATCGGACTGGACGCGCCGATCGCGGCTTCCGGAGCCATTGCTGAGACGTGAGCCGCCATGGTGATGAGCGCGCCGGCGCTGCCGGCCATTGCACCGTTGGGCGTCACGTAAATAATCACCGGCACACTGCTGCCGCGGATGTCTTGAATAATGTTCAACATACTTTGCAAATCGCCGCCGGGCGTATCAAGTTCGATGATCAGCGCTTCGGCATTACGTTGTCCCGCCACCTGAATGCCGCGCTGAAAATATCCCTGCATGGCAGGCTCGATCGGGCCATTGGCATTCATGACGAGGATGAGGGATTGGTTTGTTTGTGCGTGAACGGCCTGGAAAGCCATCAACAGGCTGGCAACCAAAATAAGCAATAAGCCAATTCGTTTCATGGAATGGATTATAAGCCTCAATAATTAATGTAGGGGCGGAGTGATACTCCGCCCCTACATTTAGAACTGCCCTTCGAGATATGCTCGTGTCCGCTCTTGTTTTGGATTGTTGAATACTTCCTTCGCCGGGCCTGCTTCCACGACTTCGCCCAGATACATGAAAATCACGTAGTCTGCGAGACGCTTGGCCTGACGCAGTGTGTGGGTAACGATGACCATTGTGTATTGCTTCTTCAGATCGAGCAGGCGGCCTTCGATATGTTGGGATGAGATCGGGTCGAGGGCCGAAGTTGGTTCGTCGCCGAGGATGATCTCCGGTTCGACAGCCAGGCCGCGTGCCAGGCACAGACGTTGTTGCTGCCCGATGGATAAGCTCGTAGCGGGACTCATCAGGCGCGTCTTGACTTCTTCATACAAGCCTGCCACTTCGAGATAATGCCGCACTGCCTTGCGATATTCATCGCGGTTGTTCTTCGTGCGATGGATGTGCATGCCGTACGCCACATTTTCATAGATGGACATCGGCAGTGGGAACGGTCGTTGCGCCAGCAGCCCAACTCGTTTGCGGACTTCGGTTACATCTATATCTTTTTCGTAAATATTCTGTCCGTCCACAAGGACTTCGCCGGTGATGTTCACTCCGTCGGTCAATTCAAGAAAACGGTTGAATGTTTTGAGCAATGTCGTCTTGCCGCAGCCGGAGGGTCCCATAATGACCGTGATCTGTTTGCCTGGGATCTCGATGTTGATATCTTTCAACGCCTGGGCGTTGCCATAATAAGCATTTAAGTTTTTTACCTGGATATGTGCATCCATAATTACCTCTGTTATTTCAAAACGTACTTCGATAATCTGCCCGCGATCCAGCGTGAGCCCAGACTTATGGCAAGCACGATGATGGTTAAGATCAATGCGGAAGCGTACGCTCTTTTCTGGACCTCGGGATAGGGCATACCCAACTGGAAGAATACCGCCAGCGGAAGCGACGCAACCGGTTGCATGAGCGAAGTGGGGATGCGATCTGTGAAGCCCGCCGTGAAAAGCACCGCAGCCGCATCGCCGATGCCGCGCCCGAAAGCTAGAAGGATGGCAGTGACAATGCCCGGCAGCATCTGACGCGTCACCACGCGCGCGGCAACTTCCAAACGGGTGGAGCCTAAAGCCAGCGCGGCCTGCTCCAGGTCAACGGGCATGCGGCGGATCACTTCATCCATGCCGCGCGTCATGATGGGAAGTTCAAGCAGAGTCAGTGCAATGATTCCGCCTAACAGTGAAGCGCGCAGTCCAAAGGACAGCATGACCGTGAATCCGAACGCGCCGTAGACGATGGATGGGATGCCCCACAAAACATCCAGCGCGAGACGAACGTAATGTCCCCAACTGGAATCGCCGAGATAGGTTTCGAGATAAAGCGCAATCGGCAGGCTGAAGATCAAGGCGATGAGCGTGCCTCCGCCAGCCAGATACAGCGAGCCGATGATGGCATTGAGAATGCCGCCCTCTTTGCCGAGATAGAAGCCGCCTTTGGGAGTCTGCGTGAGCATGGACCACGTCAGGGCGGGCAGGCCGCGCGAGATGACTGTCCACAAGATCAAGCCAAGACTGCCAGCCACAATGATGAAAGATAACATCATCAAAGTTTTGACAATAGCCTCAATAATGTGTCGTCTATGCCAGTGCTTTTTCATACCCACCTCTTTCCAAGCATATGCTGTAATACCAGTGTGGAGGCTATGTTGAAGATCAAAATGATCACGAGCAAAATAAATGCCGCGCCGAGCAGGGCCGCATCGTAAAGCGGAATGGACATCATCTCGCCATAGTTGTTCGCGATCAGCGCCGGGAGCGGATAAGCCGTATCGAAAATGGAATGCGGGACCTGCGGCACGTTTCCGACGACCATCAAAACGGCCATCGTTTCACCGAGCGCGCGCGTCGCTCCCAGCACGATACTAGCGATGATGCCCGGCATGGTTTGAGGGATAACGATCGAGCGGATGGTCTGCCATTGTGTTGCGCCAACAGCCAATGATGCCTGTCGCAATCCCTGCGAGACGGTGGTCAACACTTCGTAAGTGACCGCGATAATGAACGGGGCGATCATCACAGCCAGTACAATTCCGCCCGCCAGAATGCTGTAGCCGGTCGGGTTTTTGCTGACGAAGATAGGAATGAAGCCCAGGTATTTTTCAAAGAAGGGCGCAATATATTTTTCAACCAATGGGACGATGGCGATCACGCCCCACACGCCATAGACCACCGATGGAATGGCAGCCAATAAATCAAGTAATGGTTTCATGACGGCGCGCGTGGATGCGTGTGCATATTCCGAAAGATAGAGCGCGGTCAAAATACAGGGCGGAACAGCCAGCCCCGCGCCGACAATCGTCACCCAGAATGTGCCGGAGATGAACGGCCAGAATCCGAACCGACCATTTTGCGGTTTCCAAACTGTCCCGCCGACCAGATCCCAGAATGAATAAACTTTTAAGATCGGCCAGAAGCGGATGGTGAGTCCAATGGTGATCAGCGCAACCAGCGCAACCGGCAGAAGCGTGACCACAAACAGCACGCGCACGGTCGCCCGATCCTGCCTGCGGCGGGACGCGAGGGAAGGCCGGGGTTTCCGGCCTTCCATTTTTTGCGATTCGGTTGTAACAGGGATCGCCTGTCTATCCATTACTTAACCTTTGCGAGAGACTCTGTCAATTGATCTGCGGGAAGCTGGACAAATCCAGCCGTTGCCACAAACTGTTGACCGTCTGTCAGAATCCACTCGATAAAGGTCTGCGTCAGACCGGATGGTTTGCCGTTGGTGACTACGTTCAAATCGCGGGCGGGAGGGGATGGATATTTACCGGTCGCGACCGCATCCACGGCCCGGGCCTTGGATTTGATCACTTCGTCTGCGCCAGCCAGGCCATCGCCATTTGCATCAATCGGTAGAACCATTGCCCCGGCCACAGCCTCGCCCGTTGAATTGTCAAACGCATAACCTAAATTGTTATAACCGATGCCCAGCGGGTCCTTAATGACCGCTTCGAGTAAACCGGGATCACCGTTCACGCCCACGCCATTCAAATCATCCTGCTTTTTGCCGCCCATGAACTTGGCCCACGCATCCGCCGCGCCCGCTGAGTCGGAACGCGTGTAAACGTGGATCTCGTCGGTGATCTCAGGCTTGCCGACCACTTCGCCCCAGGTCTTGATTTCGCCAGTGATGAAAATCTTGATGAACATATCCTTGGATACGCTCTTGGCGAGCAGATCATTGATGACCGGATTCTGCGCGTTGACGATTGGAAAAACCGCGTCTTTCACGACTGCAACCGCGTACGCGCCTTTGGCCTCTTCCTCACTGGTAACACTGCGCGAGACCATGCCAATATCCACCGCGCCGGACAGCGCGTCGGTCATGCCTTTGCCCGCGCCGCCGGCTGAAACGTCGAAGGTAACTTTGGGATGAAGCTTCTGGAATTCCTCGGCCCACAGCGTCATCATCGGGTAGAGGGCGAACGCGCCCGAGATGGCGATGTTGCCTTCCAAAGTGTCGGCGGGGGCGAGGGCAGGAGCATCAGTTGCGGGTGCGCCGTTTGAAACGGGGGCCGTTGTCGGGGCGGGCGGGCCGCAGGCGGTCAAGATCAGTGAGAATGCTATAACGACTGTCAACAGAGTTAGGGTAAGTTTTTGCATATTTTATCTCCAATTGGTTTTATATATTATAAAGTCCATAGTACAAGTAGTCTTTTCGGCCAAAAAAAACCGCCTTTCGCAGGGCGTCCTTGAACATGCCTATCTTTTTATGCCAAGCTTTTTGCGGACAGCGGTCTGTCGCTTGGTTACATCAGCCAAGCTGGTGTTATCGAGAATATCTGCGATGGCGTTACGCACATCGCCCATCACCAGTCGCAGGCCGCAAGTCTGTTCATCGGGGCATCCGCATGGCTCATAAGACATTTGGCTGACACACTTGATCGGCGCCACCGGGCCATCCAGCACGCGGAAGATTTGGCCGAGCGTGATCTCACTGGCCGGCCTGGCCAGGTAATACCCGCCGCCAACGCCCATCTTGCTGTGGAGCATGCCTGCGTTCTTGAGCGCAAGCAAAATTTGCTCAAGGAACTTGGCTGAGATCTGCTCGCGTTCCGCGATCTCCCTAATTTGCACCACCGGCATGGCGTTCTTCTCGGCGGGTTCTGCCAGAACGATCATTGCCCGTAAGCCGTATTCACCGCGTTTGGAAAGTCGCATGTCTGTCTTTCTGCCTAAAGTATACTATTACAATGGACTTTATTGCTTATATTATATTTCAGCGGTTGAATTTTGTCAACCGCTCTAGCACTACAAC
>JAKAMM010000079.1 GCA_021812905.1 Chloroflexota bacterium
TCCGATCTCATCGCGGACAAAATCCCGCCGACGGAATCGATGGGTGCATTGTTCGCTGATGAATGGATTGCGGCTTGATAATCTTTCAGCAGCTGCGATTTTTGCGCGAGCGAGGCAGTGTTGATATTGGTTTGTTGATCGGCTGTGAGATTCAACATGTCCGTGCGGACGATGCCTTCGCTATCAGCGGGGATGTTGAGGCCGAGCAGGGCGGCAGTCGTTGTAGCGACATCGGCCATGCTGCCATCGGGATATCCTCCGGGTTTGATTCCGGCTCCAGCCATGACGAACGGCTGGACCAACACGATCGGATCCTGTCCGCCGTGGCCGCCGCGATCTATTTGGCCGTGGTCAGAGACAACGATAACGGTATCCGTTGAAAGGTCGAGGGTCGAGACGATTTGTTTGAGCAGCCCATCGGCGCGTGTCGCGGCCGCGTCCCAATTGGGGGATTGCGGTCCGCCTTCGTGATGTCCGGCGTAATCCACTTGATCGATGTGGATCAAAATGAATTGATCTTTATTTTCTTTCAGCCACGGCAGCGCGGCGTTGACCACATCAACATCGGCGGCTTTGTCTTCGCCGGGTGTGTAAAAAGAATTGTTCACCGCGCTTTGCGGAATTAATTTCTCGAACCAGTTGAAACCGGAGACAGCCGTTTTGAGTCCAGCCCGCTGCGCGGCAGTGAAGAGATTATCCTGCGTCCAGGTTGGAATGTCGGGGTAATCCAAATTCATGGCGGGGCCGTCGCTGAGATCAGGCCACGCGCCGGTCATCAGCACAGAGTAGCCCGGCTCGGAATACGAGGGCGTGCGGCTGTGATTTGTGGCCCACGCGCCCTGATCGCGCAGTTGATTCAAAAATGGCATCACACCTTTTTTGTGGGATGTGTCGTCACGCAATGCGTCGATCAATACGAAGACGACGCGACGGGTGAGCGGTTGACCGAGCGCCGGTCCCGGCGCAGGCGGATTATCTTTGAGCGGCGAACGGAAGGCATAAAGCGAATCCATAATGCCGGTGGCCCAGAAGTACGCGCCAGCAGCGATGACGAGGCTGGCGATGATGCCGAGAATGATCCAGCGATTAGATTTCATTTATGATATTTCCTTGGTTTTATTTATTCAGAGAAATTTTCTAAAAAGTGCTTCACAGCTACATTTAATTCTTGGTGTTTGTTTCTTCTTTAGGTCGCTTTAGATAAATGTCACCATCCTCGGTGGCGTAGGGTTCCCAACCTTCATCGCCTAGGATATCAAGGAGAGCGTGTTTTGCTTTTACTGAATCATTATCATTTTCAAACAAAAGCTCGTCAGAGTTTTTGTACCCAATATATTTAACTTCCTTAGGCTTTGGCGAGAGTCCATCTAAATTGATTCTTACGTGAGGGGCAACATCGAAATACTTACCATACACACGGCCAACTCGCAACAGCTCCCATTTGGTCATAACTGTCCTCTAATCCTTCCCGTGAACAAGCTTTTCAATACATCTTTTCGCTAACGTCGCGGCAACATCCATGCGATATTCAGCAGAAGCCCAATCATCCTTTGTTTCGTGATACGCGTTACGTGCCGCGGCTTGCGCTGAGTTTATCGAAGCGTCGATTCCATCAGCCTCGGTCCCGTCCATGGCGAGCAACGGAGATTTTCCATAGCCGCCGAGAGCCAGGCGCATGCGGCCTGAATTCCATTGGGCGAGTGCGGCGCAGACGATGGGCTTGTCCGCGGGCGTGCGGGAGGCAAATTCAAATGCAAATTTTGTGTTGATGGGGAAGATAATTTTCGTGATCAGATTTTTGGAACGCAAAGGAAGAAAGTCGCCGATATTCGATACTCGATATTCGACTTTCGTATTATCGAATATCGCCTGCTCGATTTTTGCATCGAGGGCCAGCAGCGCTGTGACAAAAGTTGAACGCCCGTCGCATGAGACCAGCGTCCCGGCAACTGTGGCCGCGTTGCAGATATTGAGCGGCGCTTCGAGTTTGATGGCTTGCTTCAAGGCATCGGGACAGTTTTCATTTTCCATCAATTGTTCAAGCGTGACGGTTGCACCGATCTCAAGATTGTTTCCATTTTTCTTTAACGAGTTCAGGCCGAGGGCTTGAAGGTCAACCACTTCAACGGAATCCGTTGTCGGCTTGGAAAGAAGCGTCCCGCCGCCGAGGGGAAGGGTCTTAGGCGAGGGACGTCCGATCAGTGCAAGCGCTTCTTCTATTGTTTTAGGACGATGATATTCAAGGATCATGGTTGGCTCCGCATGAATGATGGCTTTCCAATTATACAGGATAGGCAGGTTTTCATCGTTTGGAAATTTCACCTTCAATAAATGAATGTACCAATTGAAATGACAGAGCGTACTTTTTAGTTGTGAAAATAATCACAATTGGATGTTTGTCACGGGCTTTGGGTGATGTGTCTCACTGTGCCTGTTCCCGGATAATCGTTATTATTTCAACAAGAATATACGGATATGTGCATATAGGCAAGGAGTAAACATGAATTCCGTTCTTGAAAGCGAAATCGTTCAATTGCACGCCGAGATTTGCGCGGGGTTGGCGGATCCGAATCGCATTTTGATCCTGTATGAACTTTCCCAGTCGCCGCGCAACGTGACAGAACTTTCCACCAACTTGAAGATGGCGCAACCGCTGGTTTCGCGGCATTTGAAGATTTTGCGCGAGCGCCGGATGGTGGTCGCCAAGCGGCACGGCACTGTGGTCGAGTACACGCTTGCGGACCGGCGGCTCATTAAAGCATTGGATTTGTTGCGCGCAGTTTTACGCGATGGACTTTCAAAACACGCTGAATTGGCCGACGCATTGGCGTAACACATAGTCGTCCGTTATAAAAAAAGGAGTCCAAAATGGCAGAAAGAAAAAACAAACTTACGTTGGTCGTTCTCAGCGGGGACTTGGATAAAGTGATGGCTTCCTTAATCATCGCCACCGGCGCGGCCGCGGCTGGAATGGAAGTTATTATGTTCTTCACGTTCTGGGGGCTGAAGGCCATTCAAAAGGATGGCATGTTCACAGGCAAAGGTTTGTTCGGCAGGATGCTCGGCGTAATGAACCGCGGTGGCTTGAATGCGATTGGTCCATCGCGGCTTAATATGGGCGGAATGGGGCGCTGGATGTTCAAGTTGATGATGAAGCAAAAAGGCGTCACTCAACTCCCTGAATTGCGCGATGCCGCAATCGCACTGGGCGTTCAATTTCTGCCCTGCCAGATGAGCATGGATGTGATGGAAATTTCCCGCGAGAATTTCATCCCCGAAGCAGCTGAACCCGTCGGCGTTGCGACCATGCTTGAGCACGCCGCCGAATCAAGTATTCAATTCTTTATCTAACCCAAAAGGAGAATCTCATGTCTGACCAAACCGCTCTTTCTTTGGATTTCAAAGGTTTATTGTGCCCGATGCCCGTTGTAAAACTTGCCCAGGCAATCAAGCAGGTGCAAGTGGGGGAACTGGTCGAAGCGGTTGCCACCGATCCTGGTGTGATGGCCGATATTCCCGCCTGGTCGCGCAGCACCGGCCACGAATTGGTGACGCTGGAAAAGCAGGAGAAAGTTTTTCACTTCGTCATCAAGCGATTGAAATAAATGAATCTATGGCTCATCTGCATGATGTGGATGAGCCTCATATTCGACAAAATAAATGGACATGCAAAAATGAACACTCTCATGCTCTCCCAACTTCTCGCTCTTGCGGGACTTTTGGCCGGACTCTACGGAATTTACCTTCGCTACGCTGAGACCAAGCGCCGCGCCCTGCCCGCTGACAAATCTCCGCTCAAGGGCAATCCGCAGCATGGCGTTACGTATGCGTTTACAACCGGCATGATGCCGTGGGCCAAAGAGTCGACTCGCATCCACATGATCGCGTACTTGCGCGGCATTGGCTTCCACGTTGGAATCTTCACCGCGATCGGCGCGTTGCTCATCAGCCCGTTTTGGGGACTCTTGCCGGCAGTGTTAAGTACGCTCCTGATGATCGTGCTCGGCATCGGTTCATTACTCGGAGCGGCGGGCGGCGTGATGCGCCTTGCCGAGCACAACCTGCGCGGACTGTCCATTCCCGATGACCATTTCGCTGTCTGGCTGGTAACGGTTTGGATGGCGGTGTCCGCTCTCGCAGTTTGGAATGAAGCGTTCTTAGTCAGCTTCTATGTTTTGTCTGCGATCACGCTGGCGTATGTTCCGCTTGGAAAGATCCGCCACTGTCTATATTTCTTCTTCTCGCGCACGTTCTTCGGAAAGTTTTTCGGACGCCGCGCGGTATTTCCTCATCCCGTAGTTGCCAAATAGAGGTGTGCCATGACTGAAACAATTGAACTTGCCCTGAAGACTCTTGAAGCGCAACTGAATCAGCCGCTGGAAACCGCGCTCGAAGCCTGCGCCCGCTGTGGACTTTGTGCCGAGGCTTGTCATTACTATCGCGCCGAACCGAAAGTGGAACACATCCCCGCTTTTCGCGCGGAACGTTTGCGCGATGTCTATCGCTACGAACATGATTTTCTCAGCCGCATTTTCCCGGCCTGGACCGGCGCGAAAAAACTCGATGAGCCAATGCTTGCCAGCTTGACTGAGATGGCATTCAGCCAATGTACATTGTGCAGGCGATGCACGGTGAATTGTCCGCTTGGCGTGGACACGCCGTTGATGATGCGCGCCATCCGCGCCATGGCAACCGCTTCGGGAACCGCGCCGGAAATTTTGGTGATGCTGGCGGACGCCGCGATTGAAAAAGGCAAAGACCCGTCTTTTTATAAAGATATGTTCCTTGAACAGATCATGGAAATGGAAGAACAACTGCGCGACATTACCGGCGACCCGTCTGCGAGTATTCCTGTTGAAAAACAAGGCGCAAAGATTTTATACGTGCCGCTGGCCGGCGTGCATACGATTTTGCCGCCTGCGGTTGTCTTCAACGCCGCAAAAGAAGATTGGACGCTTTCGATCTTTGAGGCCGCAAATTATGGCGTGTTCCTCGCGGACGTGAGCCGCGCAAAAGCGGTTGCGAAGCGAATTGTTGACGAGGCCAATCGTTTGGGCGTGAAGGAAATTGTCATTGCTGAGTGTGGGCACGCGTACGCTTCGTATCGCTGGGATGTGCCCAACTGGTTCGCCGGACAGTTTGATTTCAAAGTCCGTTCGTTGATCGAGGTGCTGGCTAAGTATATTCAGGAGGGCAAGATCAAAGTTGACCCGACGGCGATTCCCGAATCTGTGACCTATCACGACTCATGCAACCTGGCCCGCAACGGCGGACTGATCGAAGAGCCACGCTATGTGCTGAATAAGATCGCGTCCGATTTTCGCGAGATGACTCCCAACAGAGACGAAGCCATTTGTTGCGGCGGGGGCGGTGGATTAGTAGCATTGGCCGAATATACCGACCGTCGTCTCGCGGCTGGAAAACCAAAAGCAGATCAGATCAAGAATACGAAAGCCAGGATCGTCGTCGCGGCATGTGAAAATTGCCGTCTGCAAATCGGCGACTTGAACGAGCATTACAACTTGAATGTGAAGATCACTGCTCTCACTGATTTGGTTGTCCGCGCGATGAGACTGCCCAAGCCTCTGCCGGGCACGGAAGCGGAGCATCTTTTTGAAGAGGAGCACGAGTTGGTTGAGAAGTAAATTTTTTCATGCAAACAAAGGGGTTGTCTAAAAAGGGTACAAAAATTAGTGACGACCACCATATTTGGCGATCGTCACTTTCGTTTTGCCCTAAATGCGGGGGGCTTGATAAGCCAGTGATGGCTTTTTTAGACAGCCCCTTTGTTGTGCGCCCAGCATGGGCGTTGGCTGTTAGCATTCAATACCCCTCGCGGAGGGGTGGCCGGATGCGTTTGGGAGTAGACTTCCCGGTGGTTAGGAACGGGAATGTCCTGCTCCGGGCGTGTGACGTATGGGCCACAGCCGGTACTCTCTATGAGATGCTTTTAGCAAGCTCGCCTGACTGTTTGGCTGCCCGTTCGAATCCGCTAACCTGGGAAACTCATTGAGTTAGCCCGAGTCCGTGTGTGATGTCCTTGCCCATAAATCAATGCACCCGGCCCTTTTCAATTCTCATGGAGGTATTGATATGGCAAATGCACCCACACGGTTCGTTGGATTAGATATCCATAAGGAGTACTTCGTTGCAGTGGGGGTCAACGCACAGCGTGAAGTCGTATTCGGCCCGCAGAGAGTCTCGAACTATCAGCTGGACGAATGGGTCTCCCGGGTGATGACGGCTCAGGATTCAGTGGTTCTGGAGATGACGGCCAACACATACCTAATCTATGATACCCTGCTGCCGCAGGTGCACTCAGTCATTGCCGTCCACCCGCCGAGCGTAGCCTTGGTGACGTATGCTCAGGTGAAGACGGACAAGAAGGCTGCCCTGGCGCTGGCCCAACTGCATGCGGCTGGGTTGCTCACGGGAGTGTGGATTCCGCCGCATGAGGTGCGCGACCTGCGCGCCCTGATTGTACGGAGGGAGAAGATGGTGCGACTATCCACGATGGCGAAAAATCGGTTGCACTCGATGCTGCACCGCAACCATCTTGTCTTGGGTGAGAAACCCTTCACTCCTGAACAGCGCACCTGGTGGGAAAGTTTGCCGCTCTCTTCGACCGAGCAGTTCCTGGTGCACTCCGATCTCGATACGCTCGAGTTCGCTCAAAAGCAGGTTGAGCAGGTCGAAGAATGCTTGAAGCAGGTGAGCGCCCAGGATGAACGCATCCCCTTGCTGGTCCAGCTCCCGGGAGTAGCCATGCTCACTGCGATCACGATCCTGGCGGCTGTTGGTGACATCACTCGCTTTCCCAATGCGAAAAAGCTGGTGGGGTATGCCGGGCTGGGCACTCGCGTCCACGACAGCGGCATGACGCATAATTCTGGCCGGATTACTAAAGCGGGTAGGCGAGATGTACGCCATGCCATGGTGAACGCTGCCAACCGAGCCGTGCAGCACCATCCCCACTGGAAGAAGGAGTTTGCGCGGTTGGAACCCCACTTGGGGCGTTCCAAAGCTGTCGTGGCGATTGCCCGCAAGCTCCTGGTGGCAGTCTGGCATGTGCTCAGCGAGAAAGCCGCAGACCGTTATGCGGATCCACGTAGCGTGGCTTGCTCGTTTCTTGCTCATGCCTATCAGGTTGGCGTAAAAAACCTGCCTGAGGGGCAATCTGCAGTGGGCTTCACGCGTAAGCAGCTGGACCGGCTTGGTATAGGGAAAGAATTGGAGAAGATTCCCTGGGGCTGGAAAGGTCACAAGCTTCCA
>JAKAMM010000080.1 GCA_021812905.1 Chloroflexota bacterium
TCGAATATATCATCGTGGACGGCGGCTCGACCGATAGCAGCGTGGACATCATCAAGAAATATGTTTTGGACTCAAGCGACCTGCCGCTTGACCAGAAGCAGGCTTCTGGACTCCAAAAGCATAAAATTACCTGGTGGGTCAGCGAAAAAGACAAAGGTCAGACTGACGCGCTCAACAAGGGTTTTGCGCGTGCCAATGGCGACATCCTTGCCTGGCTCAATTCGGACGATACGTACGAGCCTAACGCGATCTGGTCAGTGGTCAAGTTTATGCAGCCAAATCCCGAGATCGGATTGCTTTACGGCGATGCGAATTACATCAACGAAGAGGGACGCGTGATCGGCAAATTCCCCGCCGCACAAACGGGCTTGAAACGTTTGCGGGAAGGTTACGTTCATATCCCGCAACAGGCTTCGTTCTTTCGTGGAAAGTTGTGGCGCGAGGTTGGCCCGCTCGACCCGTCATTTTATTTTGCGATGGATTATGATCTTTGGGTGCGTCTGGCAACTCGTTCACAGGTAAAATATGTCCCGCAGACGTGGGCCAACTTCCGCTTGCACACCGCAGGCAAAACCATTGCCGCCGATGACCGCTGCTGGCCCGAAATGGTGCGTGTCCATTACCGCGACGGTGGGAATTTTTTCTCCACCATCGTAGCAAAATATTACATCCGCAAATTGATCGCGCCGTTATGGAATTGGCGGCGCAGATTGATGTTGAAAAAAACGTAAGACGATATTCGATACTTGATACTCGCCACATCATTCGAATATCGAATTTCAAATCTCGAATCTCGAATCTCGAATAACGAGTGTTAATTATGAAATTGATCTTCTCATCCCCAGCCTCCGATGATCTCATTCATCTCCTCAAAGCCTGGCGCTTCTGGCTGATCGGCGCATTGCTCGGCGCGGCAATTGGCGCGGCACTTTACTATATTGCGCCGCCGTTATATCGAGCACGCGCGACCGTCAACGTGGACTTCCACCTTGAACAGGCCTGGCCGCAAAATACGGACCGCGAACAATTTTATTATCTTGATCGTGAAGTCCGCAAATTGGAAGAGATCGCCATGTCCGACGCGGTGCTCAATTCCGTCGCGGCACAGGTGAACGGCGTGACTGTCCAGCAGATGCGCGACGGAAAACTGCAAATGGATCAACCCGGCAACGGCGGCTGGCATTTCTTTGCCGATGACAAAGATCCAAACCGGGCCGCCGCGCTGGCTTCGGCCTGGGCGCAAGCCTTCGCTGACAATGTTCAAGCCGAAGTTGTGAATCCTTCGAGCGGGCTGGAAAAATATATCAGTGCCTCGGCCACGCAGACACAGAATCTCAGCGCTCATCGTCGTGTCAGTTTAAGTGTCTATTTGCTGGTTGGCGCGTTGGGCTTTTTAGCAATCAGCACATTTGGCATTTTATTTTTCAAAACCGAGAAATGAAAGCGACTTCCTTTTCTTTGAGTCTGGATAAGATCGCGCGCTGGCTGTGGGCCGCGGCCCTCGTGTCATTGCCCGTTACAAGCTTCCGTTATTTCCCGGTGGGCGAAACCACTTATGAACGACCGCTGGCATTCTTTCCACTGGCTTTGCTCGCGCCTGTTTTGCTCGTTCAACTGATTCGCGGCAAAACTACATTTCCACGCGCGGGGGCGCTGACTTCGCTCACAGCCTTCGTCCTCGCCGCTTTGGCGGCCAGCCTGATCGGGGTCCTGTTTGCGCCGGTGATCATGCGCGGGCAGGGCGTGGTCGGACGCGTCGTCCGCGCCTGGGCAACCGTTTTCATCGGCCTGGTCTTCTTTATCTCCGCAGTCTGGATGAATCGCAACGAAGACGATCTGCGTTTTACAGTCAAATGGATATTGGCCGGTTTTGTTCTCGACGTACTTTGGAGCGGCTTGCAAGGCGCAACGTTTTACCTGCATATTTTCCCCAAACCATTGGTGACGCAATGGCAGCGCGCTTTCTCCATGCGCGAGTTGATCAAGACCAATCGGATCAATGGCATGGCGTATGAACCATCCTGGCTGGCAGGGCAAATTTCGACGATTTACATGCCCTGGCTGTTCGCCTCGCTCCTGACCCGGGAACGGGCCACGCGTTTCAAATGGCTGGAGCCGGTGTTGCTGGCTTGTGCCGCGCTTCTCCTGCTGGCGACATTTTCGCGCGGCGGCCTAGTCACAGTTGCCGCCACCGTTATGTTGACGTTTATCTTCGTTGGCCGTGAACAAATCCGCGCCGCGTGGATATGGTTCGCATCTGGCTTTCGCCGCGGCGGCGGGTGGCTTTGGCGAGTGAGTCTGATCGTTCTGGTCGCTGCCGCGATTACCGGTGCATCACTCTTCCTAGCACAAAAAGATTATATTTCCAGCTTATGGAACTCCCAGGCAAACAGCGTGGAGGAATTCATCATCCAAAATTATGCAGGCGCGCGCGCCGCGTACATTTGGGGTGCAATGGGCGCGTATAACGATCATCCATTGAACGGTGTCGGGCTGGGCGCAAGTGGATTCTATATCTACAATAACCTGCCCGATTGGGCGCTGACCTTCGTGCCGGAGATTGCCAATCAGTTGAGTCCCACCAGCAACCTTTATCCAAACCCCAAAAATCTGTACGTGCGTCTGCTGGCCGAAACAGGCTTGATCGGCTTCTTCCTGTTCCTGGCCTTCCAATTTTCCATTTTAGGTGACGCCCTCTCGGTCTTAAAACAGAAGTCGGCCATCTGGCGATATCTGGGGGTTGCATCCATTTTCACGTGGATCGCGCTCATTTTCTATAACATGACACAGGATTCTTTCGCAACGCCAAACCTGTGGATCAACATCGGCATTTTGGTTGGAATATCGACTTTTGCAATACAATCCCCAAAAACTGCTGAATGATTTTGAGCCTCCATATGCCGCCGCAAACACACGAAGCACGCCAAGAAAAAACGAACTCTTCCCGCTCGCCTGTCCTCGCAGAGGTTCTTGCTTAAAGGTTTGTTCTCTGAGCCTGAAAAAATCATGATCCACATCCCAAAAGGCCTGTGGGCCGGATTCCTGGCGAACGTGTAATCGTCTTGTAATGCGTTCATGTTGCCACGAACACATTCTTTCGTTATGATATAGCTCATGCAAACTTACGAAACTCCTTATGTCGCGGACTGGTTCGCGATCTCCCTGCGCTGGACCGTCATGATCGGGTTTGTAGTTTCGCTGGCGTTGGGCGGAGAACTGACACTGGCGTTGTTCTGGCCGATCGCCGTGATGATCTTCTGGAACATGGGCATGACAGTTCTGGCGAGCTTGAATATCCGTTTGACTTTTCACCGCCATGTCAGCCTCGCGGTGGATTTTTTATTGGGCGGGATATTCTTCTGGGTGCAGGGCGGCCTGGCTGGTCCTGCCGCCTGGACCGGGCTGTTACCCATTTTCTCGGGTGTTGTCTATTTTGAATTATTAGGCGGATTGCTGGCGGCAGTTTTATCTGCCGTACTGGTGATCGTATATGCCTGGTTTTTAGCACCGGCCAACCTGTTGCTTGCCATGGAGTGGAGCGGCATTTATGCAATCGTAGGCCTGGCCTTTGGCTTTCTCGGAAAACAATTGATGACGCGTTTGCGCATCTCCCGCCAAAAATGGCTGGACGCAGAAGAGAAAAAACGCCACATTCAAGGCGAACGTTTGCGCGTCATTTACGAATTGACATCCGCACTGACGGCGACTCTCTCCTACAAGCGCGTGCTCGATTCGGCCCTCGACCTGGGATATTCGGCCCTCAACCCCGATCCCGACACGGCGGCCAGCGATCCGCTCGTGAGCGCCGTACTGCTGTTCCGCGGCGGACAACTGATGGTCGGCTCGGCGCGACGATTTACCAGCGCAGATTCGCGCGTGACTTTTCAAGGCAATGAAGGTATTCTAAAAAAGGTTTTCGATGAAGGCGAACCAGCTTTTTCAAAAGATATTGGCTACGATCCTGAACTGGGACGCGTGATCGCGTTTCGCAACTGTACGTCGGGATATTGCTTCCCGTTGCGAAGCGGATTTAACGTTTATGGCGCGATGGTTTTCGCTCATCCTGACCCCAATTATTTCTCTCCCGACCGCCAGGACCTGCTGGACATTATCGGGCGTCAGGCTGTCGTTGCCATTCAAAACGCGCGCCTGTACCAGGATCTGGTCGAAGAGAAAGAGCGCATGATCGAAGTCCACGAAGAGGCGCGCAAGAAGCTGGCGCGTGACCTACACGATGGCCCAACACAATCTGTAGCGGCCATGGCCATGCGTATCAACATTGCGCGTCGTATGATGGAAAAAGATACGAAGATGGCCGTGGAAGAACTCTCCAAGATCGAAGAGTTGGCGCACCGAACTACCAAGGAAATCCGCCACATGCTCTTTACACTGCGTCCGCTTATTCTTGAGTCGCAAGGATTGAGCGCGGCGTTAAATTCCATGGCTGATAAAATGCGTGAGACCTACAATCAAAATGTGATCGTCAACGTGGATGATAATCTGACCGGTCAAATGGAAATGGGCAGGCAGGGCGTGATCTTTTACATCATCGAAGAAGCTGTTAACAATGCGCGCAAACACGCCAACGCTCTGAACATCTGGGTGCGCCTGCGTCCATTCCAGCAGGGCATGGCCTTGCTGGAGATCGAAGACAATGGCGTGGGATTCGACATAGAAGCCATGAACAAGGCCTACGACAAAAGTTCCAGTCTCGGCATGGTCAATCTGCGCGAGCGTGCTGAATTGGTCAATGGCCTGCTCAATCTGCAATCAACGCCTGGCAAGGGAACGAATGTCTCGGTCTATATTCCGTTGACCGATGAAGCGGCCGATCGTTTGCATCATCCCAAACCGCGCTAAAATCAACGTATGCCTACCGCCGCCGATTTATATTATTTCGCCCATGAGGCCGAAAATCTTTCACGCCCGCCTGTGATCTTGATCCACGGTGCGGGCGGTACTCATTTACATTGGCCGCCGCAAGTCCGCCGCCTGCTCGATCAGCGTATCTTCGCAGTTGATCTTCCTGGTCACGGCAAATCCGAAGGCGTGGGGCATCAGACGATCGATGATTACGCCGAACACATTCTCGATTTTATAAAAGCCATCAAGTTGAATTCGGCTGTATTGGTCGGTCATTCAATGGGCAGCGCCATTGCGCTGACGGCCGCGCTCCGCTCGCCGAAGCAGGTGTCCGCTTTGGGTCTGGTGGGAAGCGGTTCGAAGTTGCGCGTGTCGCCGGCCATTTTGCAGAGCGCGTCCAATCCTTCCGCTTTTATGGACGCGGTTCACATGATCAATGATTTTTCTTATTCCGAACATGCCAACGCGAGACTTAAAGAACTGGGCGAACAAAAATTATCCGGGACGCGGCCCACGGTTCTTTACGGGGACTTTTTGGCGTGCGACGCGTTTAATGTAACGGATCAACTCTCGAAGATTTCCGCGCCCACGCTGATAGTATGCGGCGCGGACGACAGGATGACACCCCCAAAATATTCCGAATTATTGCGGGATAATATTCTCAATGCTCGAATGGAAATCGTGCCCAGTGCAGGGCACATGGCGATGCTTGAACAACCTGAAGTGGTTGCAAATTTGCTTGCTGATTTTTTTAATGCGATCCCGTTTCAGGCCGGACAGGATTAATTTTTCAAGCGAATATTTTTTTTATGATCGGCTTTGCATTGATGATCGCCCGCGCCCGATGGCTCAGGCGATTTTTTTCGTCCATGTTAAGTTCGGCCATGGTCCTGCCTAATTCGGGAAGGAAGAAAATCGGATCGTAACCAAAGCCGCCTGTGCCGCGTTCTTCGGGAATGATCTCGCCGCCGCACTGCCCCTCTGCGAACTGGACGGCTTTATCTGGCACGGCAATTGCGATGGTGGCATGAAAATGCGCCGTCCATGGACGGGGCTTGTTTTGCAAGTTTTGTAGAAGATACGCCCGGCGATCTGCGTCGGACGCGCCGGGCTTGGGTAAGTAACGCGCGGAAAAAAGCCCGGGCGCGCCATCCAGAGCATCCACTTCGAGACCAGAGTCATCGGCAAGGGAAATCAACCGGCTGGCGTGGGCGAAGGCGACCGCTTTTTTTCCGGCATTTTCAGCATAAGTTTTGCCATCTTCAAGGACAGCAAGTTTCAATCCAATGTCGGCAGGCGTGACTAATTCAAGATCGAGATCTTTGAGCAGGTCGTGAATCTCTTCGATCTTATCTTTATTGTTTGTTGCGATCAGTAATTTTTTCATTTATATTTTCTCTTCAATTTCTGAATCGCCCAGGCAGCATGTTCATGCACCATTGGCTCCGAGTCGTCGAGGGCCTGGTTCAATGCGGGCAGAGCATTTATGTCATTTGAATTGCCGAGGGCTACCGCAACGTTTCGTAAATAACCACGCCGCTTGGCGCGTTTGACGGAACTGTTCTTGAATTTAGAGTTGAAGTCTTTGGGCGTAAGTTCCAGTTCACGTATAAGGTTGGGACGTGGTATGTCTGCGCGTGGTTTTAATTCGGAGGCGCCTTCGGAGGACGCGAATCGATTCCATGGACAAACCATCTGACAGACATCGCATCCAAAGACCCAGTTGCCAAGCATAGGCCGCAGTTCGGGCGGAATGTCCTCTTTCAATTCGATGGTCAGGTAAGAGATGCAACGCCGCGCATTGATGGTCCGGTCAGGAAGAATACATTGAGTTGGGCAGGCTTCAATGCAACGCGTGCAAGTTCCGCAGTGATCGGTTGCAAAAGGGGCATCGGGTTCGAGTTCGAGATCGAGGAATATTTCAGAGAGAAGAAAATAAGAACCAAGTTTTGGGTTGATAAGCAATGTGTTTTTACCAATCCAGCCAAGCCCGGCGCGTTGTGCCAACTCTCTTTCGAGAATTGGGCCTGTGTCTGTATACCAGCGATTGAGGATGGAATGTCCCACTTGCCCTTCGATGAAAGCAACCAGCGTTTTTAATTTTTCGGGAATGGCAAGATGATAATCGTCGCCCCAGGCGTAAGTGGCGACGCGTCCGCTTGGAACAGGCTCGTTGGATGTATCAGCCGTCCCTTCGACTTCGCTCACCGTTCGTGCCGCGAGCAACGACGGCACATCGGTGCAAGACGGCAGGGCAAGTTTCGGGTCCGGGTAGGGAAGCGCCAGCACGAGGATGGATTTGCATTCGGGGAGAATGAGTCGCGGGTTAGCGCGGCGGGCGCGGGAGCGGTCATCCGCTAAATAGTTCATGGAAGCGTACCGCCCCTGCTTCAGC
>JAKAMM010000081.1 GCA_021812905.1 Chloroflexota bacterium
AATGACAATTTTGCGCTCCCGTCCCAAAATGGCTGGATCGAACGGTTCGTATGTGCGCGGATCTTTGAGAATGCCGTTGGTGTGGACTCCGCTTTTGTGGGTGAAGGCATTCTGTCCCGTGATGGGTTTGTTCGGCGCAAGGAAGAATCCAGAAACTTTTTCAAGATATGCGGATGTATCCATCAATGGTTCGATGTTGTATTTCTCCACGCCCTCAAGATTGTGGAACGCGACCACTGTTTCCGCCAAATCAGGAATCCCTGTGCGCTCGCCAAGCCCGTTGACCGTGGTATGGATGCAATCCGCGCCAGCGCGGATTCCTGCCATTGCATTTGCCAGCGCGAGACCATAATCATCGTGGCAATGCAAATCAATTTTGCAGGGACGCAGCCTCTCTCGCAGGGCACGAACGCGGTCATAAAAAATATGCGGCTGCATGATGCCCAACGTATCCGCAAAACTGATTCGGTCTGCGCCCGCGTTAATCGCGGAATTGCACACGCGGACGAGAAATTCAAAATCGGTGCGCGTCGCGTCTTCGGGTGTGTAACGGACTTTCAAGCCAAGTCCGCGCGCGTAGGCGACATGCTCTGTGATAATGGTAATTGCTTCATCCTGTGTTTTATGCAGTTTTGCATCCAGATGAATTTTCGAGATGGCATAAAAGATCGCCACGCGGTGCGCGCCGCAGGCTTTGGCTTTGTCAATGCTTGGGCGTGAAGCAATGGAGTGGACAACGATCTCCGCTCGAAGTCCGAGAGATGCGATGCGTTCGATGGCAGTCGCTATGTTTAGCGAGACGGATGGATCGCCTGCCTCGATCATGTCCACGCCGATCTGGTCGAGCAGGCGTGCGATGTGCAGCTTCTCGTCAATCGTGAAGTTGACGTAGGGAGTCTGCTCACCTTCGCGCAGGGTTGTATCCAAAATTTCCATGAGAAATCTCCTTATCGAAATTAAAATAAAAACCGCTCCCGTTGTCGGGGAGCGGTTTTGCGGTATACAGGTAGATAGAAAGAACTAAGGCAATACTTTATTGTTCTATTTTCTGTTTAACCGAAACAAGCCCAGACCCGACAACCAAAGTTGCAGAGGTGGGCTTGCGCTTAGATTTAGCCTCCATGAGGATACTTGCTTTATCTCTAAACATATTGGGCGCTATTCTACTACTGTTGCAAAATGTGTCAATGGTAAATTGAAAATTCGTTAATCTGTTACTCAGTGATGATATTACGTAATTCGCGCGATGAATGACTAACTATTCAGGTTCACCGTAATTGCTTTACAAGTTTATGCTCTCGGCGGCGAGGACGGCGGCTCGAGCAAGAATTTTTTGTTAGGCAATTTATGCTAACCAGAATAATAGTCTTTTATAAAACAACGCCAAAATGTTTCTTCAACAAAATCGGATATTCATCCTTGTTGATCACTCGCTCCTCGCGTTGACCGTTCTTTGTGATGATCAACCTGTCTTTATTCAAACTGGTCCGGCCATCCGTGTTCGCAATGCTGATAATGCCTTCGCGTCCGAAATTTGAAAGCAACGGATTCTGATGATATGCACAGCCCGCTTGATAATCTTCAGGAAATTTGTGCTCGGTCAAATCGAAAAAATATTGATGTTTCCAATTTCCATCGTAATCACGTTGCCACATGACGAAGCCATCCTTTGTTTGTTTCAGTTTGTAAGCGCGCAATCCTTCGATATGTTCACCGCCATCTTCAAAACTCAGCGGTTCAGTAAACGAATCGCCGAAGCCGACATCTGCCAGCCAGCGCGCGGACCGGCCGGGTGTGCGCACCAGAAGTGTTAGATGGTCAAACTCGATGCCGAGCGATCCGTCTGTGCGGAAGACGCGGCCATTGAGATGAGTAACTTCGAAACCGATTTGTTTTAACAGCCATGCGAACGCACCGTTGAGCTCGTAACAGAATCCACCGCGATTGTGATCAATAATCTTATCCAACAGTGACTGCTCGTCGAGTTGAATGGGGCGCTGGAGCGGAACGATATCCAAGTTCTCGAACGGCACGGAAAACATGTGTGCGTGATGCAATCCGCGTAGGGTGTGAATGTCGGCGCGCACAGATTGTTTGTAGTTGATCCTGTTGAGATAAGCTTGGATTTCCATGTGAGCGATTATATCGCTCTCTTTACTTTGTTCAGTAGTGCTTGCGTGATTTAGAAAAAGCCTAACGCGAAGTCGCAAAGACGCCAAGATCTTAGGATTTTTCTTTGCGGCTTCGCGCCTTTGCGTTGAATCTTTTTTTTGCTATGTCCCCAACCACTTCCCAGCCTCGCGCGCCAAATTGATGGACGGGCCTTGTCTTGATGTGCACTGCGGCAGGGATTCCAAAAATAATCTGCCATATTGTTTTGTCAATACGCGGCGATCCAAAATGGCGACCACGCCGCGGTCGGATGCGGTGCGGATCAATCGTCCGAAGCCCTGGCGAAATTTGAGAATGGCTTCGGGCAAATAATATTCTTGAAATGAATCTTCATAAGTTTCTGAACGCGCCGCGATGATCGGATCGGATGGAACATCGAAAGGCAGCTTTGTCATCACAACCACCGACAGAGAATCGCCAGGCACGTCCACGCCTTCCCAGAAGGAGCGCGTGCCTAACAGCACGGCCCGGTCAGTTGACTTGAACGACTCGAGCAAGGCGTTCGGCGAAGAGCCGTCGCCTTGTTCGTACACGGTAATATCTTCGTTCGCCAATTGAGCGGTGATGGCCTGCGAAGTTTTTTTCAAGGCGGCATAGGAAGTGAACAGTACCAGCATTCGTCCGCTGGTGGCTTTTGCTGTGGAAATTATGGCGCGGTCGAGCGCCTGCTGGTAGCCGGGTTGATTGGGTTCGGGAATATCGTTGGCAATATACAGCAGGGTCGAATTTTCGAAATCATACGGCGAGCCGAGTTGCATCTCGTCGGCTTCGTCCGCGCCGAGCGTATTGCGCAAATATTGAAACTCGCCGTGCGTGGTCAGCGTGGCGGATGTCAGAATGACGGATGTTTTTTCATGCCACAAATATTGTTCGATCAACGGCCCGACGCGCAGCGGCGCGGCGTTTAATGAGACTCGATTCCCGTTGGGCTGGACTTCGATCCAATAGATCTGTTCCGCGGATGGATCGCTGATCATGGCTGAGACGTTCGCTTCGGCTTCGGACAAACGGCGGTACACGTTACCGAGATCGCCGATCACATCTTCGAGATTTTCGTGTCCGTCCGAATATAGATCGGACGCTGCTTTGTGGATCTCGGCCAGTTGCTTGAGCAACAGCTTCAACGTTTCTCCAGCCGCATCCCAGGCGATTTCAACTTTGTCCCAGCCGGGCAAAGTCCGCGTGGAGGGCAGGATGCGCGATTGCCAGGCGTAATTACTTTTTGCCTGTCCATCGCGCTGGATGTCCGCGAAGTCTTTCAGGTTGTCGAAGAATTGCCGGTTGAGTTGTTCGAGGCGGAAGGCGCTGTCGGTGGCGCGGCTGATCTTTTGCTGGAGCAGGCCGAAGTCGGAGGGGCGAAGCGATTCGTGAGTCTCGCCAAGCACGCGTCCCAAAGTCCCTGCGTTTGATCCGCCGATTTCCTTCAGGATTCGTTCCAGATCAACTTGAGTCAAGCGAAATGAAAGAGCGTTGGTGGTAGCCGATTCAAGATGATGCGCTTCGTCCACGATGAGATGTGAATATTCGGGCAGGACTTTGCTGCCGGTGGCGATGTCCGAGAGCAGGAGCGCATGGTTGACGACCAGCACGTGCGCGGTTTGCGAGGCGGTCTTGGCGCGATGAAAGGGACACGCGCCGCCGGTGCGCTTGATGCAGGTTTCGGCCGTGCAAACGTCGTCTTCGGCGGAAAGCCGCACCCACACTTCGCGCTCAGGCTGGCCGTTGAGGTTGAGTTCGTTGCGGTCGCCGCTTTGATTGTTGAGCTGCCACACCATGACCTTGGCAAGCACGCGCATTTCTTCGCTGTTGCGCGGGCCGAAGTGCCGCAGGTTTTCAAGGCGGCGCGGACAAAGATAATTGGCGCGTCCCTTCAACACCGAAAAACGAAAATCAAGATTGAGCGCTTTGCTGAGACTTGGCAGGTCGCTTTGCATAAGTTGGTCTTGCAGGTTGATGGTATTGGTCGAGACGACGACGCGCATGTTATTGCAGACCGCGAACAACGCGGCGGGCACAAGATAGGCAAAGGATTTTCCAACGCCGGTTCCAGCCTCGACCATGAGATGCTGGCCGGTTGAAAGGGCTTTGGTCACCGCCCGAAGCATTTCCACCTGCTCCGGCCTTTGCTCGAAGCTTTCGAAATATCGCGAGAATGGCCCGCCATATTCAAGGATGGACGCGACTTCCTCGACATCGAGCGGGATCGGCGTTTCAGGATTTTCCAGCGGCGGATAATGTTCCGCGTCTTCAAACACGCGCGTATTGCTTTTTACTTTTTTAGCCTGAATGCCTTCGTGCGCTTTGGCTTTCAGAACTTGTTCGAAAGTCCAAAACGCATCCCAGGTGATCGGCTCGCTCAAGCGGACAATTTCCGCAATGAGATCGAGCGGCAATTCCTTTGCCATCTCAAATAGACGATTGAAGACAGCCTGTGTGACGCGCGCATCGTCGAGGGCACGGTGGGTGGCCGGCAGAAGAATCCCAAGCTGTTTGCCGAGCGAACCGAGGTTGTATCGGCTGGCGTTGGGAATTAAGACGGATGCCAGTTCATAAGTGTCAATGACTTCGTTGTAAAGCAGGACGCCAGCCTGTTTTTGCAGAAAGCCCAGATCGAAACGGACGCTATGTCCGACGATGGGCGCGTTGCCCGCGAAGGCTTCGAGTTCATGAATGATGTCGCGCAGGCGCGGAGCCTGCCGCACCATGGCATCGTCAATGCCGGTCAGGCCGGTAATGAATTCGGGAATGTGGCGGTTTGGACTGATGAGTGAAGACCATTCGTCTTCGACGCGATGGCCTTTGAATTTCACCGCCGCGATCTCAAGAATGGCGTCGCGGTTCTCGTCGAGGCCGGTGGTTTCAATGTCTATGGCAACAATGGAGTCCATGGGAATAATACGTTCCAATCTTTTTGTTGATAGAACAAGTGTACCATACGGCGAAGCGCGGAGGATAGAGGATAAAAACATCCACAGATTACTCAGATGATGCAGATCGATTCTTTTTCTCTGCGAAATCCTTGCAATCTGTGGATTATCTTTTGAACTGAAATTTCTGTGCGGAATTCCTATTCCTGCGGCAAAGCGGAAGTGATCTTTTGCAACATCAATGAGCCCAGGGATTGTTCTTTCGATTTCTGTCGCACGAATTCTTTTAGTTTTTTGATTTGCAGGGCAGGGAGGGGCGCTTCGGCAGCGTCAATTTCGATTTGATCGCTGGTGAATACCAAAATGCCCTTGATCTCAGGAACTTCGTCGCCATCCATTTTCTTGGAGAAATATTTTTTGAGAGATTCGATGTGATTTTCCAATTCGAGATCGGGACGGCCAATGCCTTCCTGTCCAAAGATGGTCATGTAGGCCTGCATAAATCCACCGCCGGATAGTCTCCAGCGATTCTTTTCATACGTCACTTTGCCGCGTTGGTGGAACGGCATCAAGATCCAAATCCCTGCCGGGCCAACCAGCAGATGGGAGACGGGCGCCACGTAATGGTAAATGGTCGTATCGCCAGGCAAGCCCTTGAGACTCGCGTCCAGTTGTTCGTCGGGGCGCGGGGTGCGGCCCCAACGATTGGTGAAGAACATACCGACCTGCGTCATCATAAAGCCCACGATGAGAGCGGCAATGGAGTAATAGAATAACTCGGGCTTTTGGAAGGAGATATACATTCCGACGCCAAGCACGGCCAGCGCGCCCAGGCTTGTGAATTGTCCGATCTTGCTGTTGCGTGCAATCAGTTTTTCGTTCTTGATGATTTTCATTGATATCCTTTGTGTCGGTGCGGATTATTTCTTCAAACTTTCTTCAATAGCAGTTTTCATTGCGTCGAGCACTTTTGCTTCCACCGCGTTCTTTGCAACGTGGATGGCGTTCTTGATGGCGTACGCGTCCGAGCGGCCATGCCCGATGAAGACCAGCCCATTCACACCGAGCAGGGGAGCCGCGCCTTCCTCGGACGGGTCGAGCAGTTTTTTGATCTGACCCAGCGCAGGCTTTACCAGCAGCCCGCCAATTTTTGTCGGCAGGTTGCCGTTCTTGATCGTCTCGCGGATCTTGTCAACGATCAACTTGGCAACTGCTTCGTCTGATTTCAACATGACATTGCCGACAAACCCATCAGTCACGGCCACGTCTACTTTGCCGCCGATGACTTCCTTGCCTTCCACGTTCCCAAAATAATTTAGCCCCGATGCTTTCAACAAAGGTGTTGCGCCTTTTACAAGCTCGTTACCTTTGCCTTCTTCCTCGCCGTTTGAAACCAGTCCAACCTTTGGATTCTTTACACTGCGCACTTTCTCTGCATAGATACTTCCCATGATTGCAAACTGTAAAAGATTTTCCGGCTTGCAATCAGGGTTGGCACCGATGTCGAGCACCACACACGAACCGGTCGCAGTCGGGAACGGGCCGGCCAGCGCGGGACGATCCACTCCGCGCAGGCGGCCTAGCCGAAACAACGCGGTGACCATTCCTGCGCCGGTGTTGCCCGCCGTGACAAATGCGTCCGCTTCGCCGCGCTTGACCAGGTCAATGCCAACAGCCATTGAGTTTTGTGAATCTTTATGCCGCGCTTTGAAGGCTAGTTTCTCGCCCTTGTCTTCCATTGTCAACATCTCCGGCGCATGGACGATTCGGATGGGCAAACTGCCCGGGTTCTGCGCGGCCAGCACAGGTCCGATCTTGGATTCGTCGCCCACCAGGATGATTTCCACACCAAATTCGCGGGCGGCTTCCACCGAGCCCACAACGTCCGGAGTTGGATATTCGTCACTGCCCATTGCATCTACAACGATACGAGTCATTATTCACTCCTCAAATTTTTCCCTGCTTGACAACGAAAGCAAGCCGATTATAATACGCCCTGCTTCTGCGCTGGTGCTGGAATTGGCAGACAGGCATGGTTGAGGGCCATGTGAGGCAACTCGTGAGGGTTCAAGTCCCTCCCAGCGCACACAACGAAATCCCCGAATCATATCGGGGATTTCGTTTTTCTTAAATAATCCAATTGTTGTTTAGTGAAGGATTTGGCTGAGGAATAATCGTGTACGCTCCTCGCGCGGATTTCGGAAGAATTCT
>JAKAMM010000082.1 GCA_021812905.1 Chloroflexota bacterium
TCGCGATAAACATGCAACATCTTATCGAAGAACTTGCGGATGTTTTCGGACTCGGACGGGAATCTCTCGCCCAACTGGTGGACGAATTCATCCGCATCGTGCGGGACCTTGAAGTGGGTCCCGCCAATGAAATATTCCTGCTGGTTGAGCTTCCACTCAATTGCATTTTCAATATCGAGCATGCGCAGAAGACTGCGAATGCCGCCGCGCTCACCAAGTCCGCTGAAATCGTGGACTCCCGCGTCGAAAATATATTTCCATCTTTCGTTGCCCCTTCGCACGCCGCGCTCCCATGATGTGCAATAGCCGCCCGCGAGAAAATGTTGCTCAAAGACCGCGACCTTGAGTCCGCGTTTGGCGAGCAGGGCCGCGGCGGAGAGTCCGCCAACGCCTGAGCCGATCACGATGACGTCATGTTCGTTTTCATTGGATGGATGCCCGTTGAATTTCGGCGCGGGCCATTTGTACGGATCCCACTGGTCGAGACGTGCCTGAATACTTTTTCGTGAAGCATAGTTCGGAAAGCGCGACGAGAATACAATTCCCGCCACCACGCCAACATTGGGCAAAATCACTGCGAACCATAATCCCTGCGCGGGGAAGACGAACACAGCCAGCGCGCCGAGCAAGGAATTGAAGATGAAAATCCCGCCCCAAACGCCTGTGATGATTTCGTTGATTTTGATGAAGGCTGGATCGTTCCGGTAGGATTTGTCCCAGTCTTCCTTTGCGTATTGATACGTGAATGGGTTTTTCATCGCCAGCGTGCCGAAAGCCATCAATGCCAGTACGAGGCTGTTGGTAATCGGCCCGTAGATTTTGAGAAACGATGAGCCAAGCTCTAAAGTGATAATCGCATGAATCGCGAAGTATCCCAGTGTGACGATTTCCATTGTTTTGATGTCACGCCTGACGATGTAACGCCATGCGGCTAATCCCGCCGCGGTGACCAATCCACCGAGGATGGCGATGGTCCAAAGACCAGGCCCTGAAAAACTCCAATACAGAATCCAGGGGATGAAACCGACGAATACTTGCAACATATTGTCTCCTTTTTTCATAGACCCTAAAGGTTTCCGAAACCTTTAGGGTTTGCGCAAGGCGCATTGAATATACTCGCCTTGATTCAGGCAGTTTCAAAAATTGGTATTTGTTTGTTGTCTTACTTGAATCTTACGAACAGTTTGTCAGTGACAGCGGCGGGAACGATACAGCCATTGTCACCATTTCTGGCACAATGCGCGTTCTTGCGCAAGCGGCAAGACCGCTGGTCGTCTGCCGCGGCTGGTGGTTGGACAGCCTATGTGTTGCAAATCAAGACAATTTTGCCTGTCGCGGAGCCCTTTTCAAGCAATTCGTGGGCATGGGCTGCCTCAACCAATGGCATCTGTTCTGCGATGATTGGTTTAACCTTTTTTTGCGCCAAAAGGACGAACAACTTGGATAAATCCTCACGACACCATTCTGGCGTACTGTATTTCGACCGCGTAACGTTGTAATTCAATATTCTTTTGCCAGGAATAAGATTTAATAACGAACTCAAGATGGAACCTAACAACATTTTGAACACACCGTCTTCAATGACCGTATGTGCGCCATAAACAATTAAACGCCCACCCTTACGTAACATCCGATAGGATTGCCAGATGTGAGTTCCTCCGATTGGGTCGAATATAACATCAACGCCGTCACCTGTCATAGCAAAGACACGCTCCACAAAATCTTCTTTTTTGTAATCAATCGGGGCTCCGCCGAGGCTGGCTATCAATTCGTGTTTGCCACTGGATGCCGTCCCATATATTTCCAGTTTAGCCAGTTGGCCCAGCTGGAGTAGCGCAGTCCCGACACCGCCAGCCGCGCTGTGGATTAATACGCGTTCGCCAGGTTTCACACTCGCGGCCCGATATAGCATTTGGTACGCAACCACATAGTTCATCACAAGACAAACGGCTTGGGCAGGGTCTAGGTCCGAAGGTACTTGCACAAGTTCTGAGGCAGGTAAACAAATATATTCGGCGTAACCGCCAAAAACTGTTAAAGCGGCCACCATTTGCCCAACCTTAACTGATGAAACATCATCGCCAAGTCTTTCAACTTTGCCAACGATGTCATACCCCGGAGTGAATGGAGGACGCACTCCCGTGCCTAATCCACTACGCTTTAAGATGTCTCCCCATGCAACGCCTGCCGCAAGTATTTTTACGCGGACCTCGCCAGGCCGAGGTTCTTGAAGCTCATCCTCTACCACTTGAAGCACCTCCGGGTCTCCATAGTGGGAGATAACAATACGCTTGTATTTCATAAGAAAGGTTCCTTCCATTAACGGTGGACCGCCTAACTTTGCGGCATTGTCAACGGCGGCAGGTTACGGACCGTCTTTAATGTCTTTTCGTGCCAGGCCAGTTCGAACTCGTAATAATCAATGCCGTAATCGAGCGTGATCTGCCAGAGTTGGCGTGCTCGCTCGATGCCAACCTGTTTTGCGTTTTCATCAATCGCCGCCTGTGCCACATTGCGAAGGATTTTCAATCGCTCGCGAATTTCCTTCATGCGGGTTTCAAACAGCGCGGCAATCTCCTCGTTTGAACTGAAATGCGAGAAGAAAATCTGGATGAGAGCCGCCTCACGGACAGGTTCCAGCGGCAGGGGAGTGACCAGCCAGCGGCGCAGTTCGCCTCTTCCCTCGACTGTAATCTGGTACTCCTTCCGATTTGGTTTCCCCTCCTGCGGAATCACCTTCGCCTCTGCCCAGCCTTTCTTCTCCAATCCATCCAACGACTTGTAAATGTGACTCTGTGTAGCTGACCAGAAGTGCGCCACAGACTGGTCGAAGAATTTTTTCAGATCGTAGCCAGACATGGGTTGGTATTCGAGAAAAGCGAGAATGGCATGTTCGAGCGGCATAATACTTCCTTTCAAGTAATATTACTATATAGATATATTACTAGAAAGACTTATGGGTGTCAAGGGATTCGCCGAATTTCAAACAAACTCTTGACAATATAATATATACATATATAATAAGTGGATATATCAAAAAAGGAGAAAATTTATGTGGACTGCTGAACATACGATTGTGACCAACGTTTCCAAGGAATCCATTTGGAAGGTTTGGGCAGATGTGGAAAATTGGCCGAAGTGGGATAAGGGAATTGAATGGTGTCGCATGGATGGTGAGTTTAAAGCTGGAACAGCCTATACACTCAAACCGATGGGTGGCCCCGAGGCGAAAGCAATGATTATGGATTGCCAGCCTTTGAAACGATTTGCCGACATTACGAAACCTCCGTTGGCGAAAATGGAATTTATCCACGAGTTGGCTGAGAAGGCGGATGGTTTGCATGTGACTCATCGCGTGATTATTTCGGGGCCGTTGAGCTTTCTCTTCGCGCAGGTAATCGGGAAGGATACGGCCAGGGACTTGCCCGAAACAATGGGAAATCTTTTACACGTGGCGAAGGAGCTGGCATGAGCGAAGTTCGTTATTGGGTGATCGTTGCTTCCAAAGATCACGTACAAAATGGCATGCGTAATGGAATCGCGCAGGCCAACCATGGAAAAGCTGCGCCGCTTAAACGGATGAAAGTGGGGGATGGAGTTCTATACTATTCGCCAAAAATTGAGTTTAGCGGCAACGAAAAGTTACAAGCCTTTACAGCCATTGGCAAAGTTGCGGGTGATACAATCTATCCATTCGATATGGGCGGTGGATTTATTCCACACCGCCGCGATGTGGAATATTTCGATTGCGTCGAAACGCCAATCCAGCCGCTCATCCCCACCCTGACCTTTATCAAGGACAAGCAGATTTGGGGCTATCTCTTTCGTTTTGGATTCCTTGAAATCCCCAAAGTGGACTTTGACCTGATTGCCGGTCGAATGTTGCCAGAAAAGGTGATGGATGCCTGATAACAAGGATTTATTTCAAGTCGAGAGCCCGGAGGAAAGTCCGGGTTTCTTGCTTTGGCAGGTTTCAAGTCTGTGGCAAAGACAAATCAACGCGGGGTTGAGACGGTTCGATTTGACTCACGCGCAATTTGTCCTGCTTGCTTCGTTGGCATGGCTCGTCAGCGATAATAAACCGATCACTCAGGTTGAACTGGCCTCTCACGCGAAAATGGATGTAATGATGGCTTCCAATGTTTTGCGTACTTTGGAAGATAAAGGATTGATTCTCAGGAATCCTCATCCCACCGATACGCGGGCAAAATCGCTCGCCATCACAGACAAGGGACGCGCATTAGCTGGGGAGGTTGTCCGCGTGGTTGAAAATATTGACCGCGAATTTTTCAGCAAGTTGGGCGCAGGTGCGTCGAATTTCAATCGCCAGTTACTCGCCTTGGTCTCGGCAAATATCAACAATCCCACATCATGATTTAAACTTTACTTCGGTATCGGTAACGTATATCCCCCATCCACCACAATCGTCTGCCCTATTATCATCGAAGCGGCTGGAGTGCATAAAAACGCCACAACGCCCGCCACATCCTGCGGCGAGACCAATTTTTCGGCTGGATCCTGCTCGATAAATTTCTGCAAAATATTTTCCTTGCTTTCCATCCCGGAAAAATGATCCAGCGCCTCGGTCTCGACCACACCCGGTGATACCGCATTGATGATAATATTTTTGCTGACGAGTTCCACGCCCAAATATCGCGTCAGAGATTCCAACGCGGCTTTGCTCGCGCCGACCACAACGTAATCGGGTAGGACGCGTGTCGCACCCGCGCTTGAAATGCTGACGATGTATCCGCCGCCGCGTTTCTCCATCAACGGGGCAGCGCGCTGCGCGGAAAAAAGCAAAGCGCGCGCGTTGATGTTCATGGTCCACTCCCAGCCTTTTGGTTTTTGTTCCATGGCGGGACGGTTGTATCCCGACGCGGCATTGTGGACGAGAATATCCAGCCCACCGAATTCTTTTTCCACTTGGTCGAACAGACGATTTAAATCATCCATATCGCCAACATCTGCCTTGACGATCAATGCGCGCCGGCCAAGTTTTTCGATCTCTCGCGCGGTTTCTTCGGCAGGTTCGCGGTTGCGAAAATAATTGACGATCACGTCCGCGCCGTTCTCCGCAAAATGGATAGCAATGGCTTTTCCAATTCCACGGCCGGAGCCGGTGACGAGGGCGATTTTGTTTTGAAAAGCTGAGTTCATGATGCCGCCAATTTAAATGGGACGCGGATGAACGCTGATGTACGCGGAAAAGAAAAAATCCGTGTTTTCCGCGTTTATTCGTGTCCAAAAAAATCAATCAAAATAAATATTCAAATCCGAGCAATCAAACCGGTTCCCGCAATTGGGACAGGTAACCTTGCAATTCTTCTCGCGCATCTCGCATCCGCAGCGGTCGCAAATGAAAACATGCTTTTTGTTGACAGCTTGAACACCTTCAACCCTTAAACCTTCCAACGTTTCAACTGTATTTGATGGGTTTGAAGAGGGCGGGATCGAATTCATCCAGATGCTCCTTTCCAAGTCGTTCCACTTCGCGGATGACCGCGCCCATATCATCGCGCAACTGTGCCACATCCACGCCGCGGCAATGAGCGGGCCAATCTTTCAGCCACTTCATGCTGCGCCCATGGACTTTGAGCGCGCCATCATAATTTTGGCGCGAGATATGTAGATAAGTCACCGCGGCTTCCAATATTCCCTGATACAAGCCGCGGATCTTGCCTCTTTCTTCTTTCCACGCCGCCTCCAAATCTTCGTGAGCCTCGAAATACCTGCCTTCATTGAAGAGCAAAATCCCTTGGCGGGCACGCGGATGAAGTTTTCCCTCACAAGCTGAGATCATCGCGGCAGTATAACATGAACAAGCGCTTAACTTTCCGAGTGGTAAAATTTTCTCGGATGAACAGTTCATGACTCTATTTGCGCTTCTCTTTAGTATGCTTATGGGCGTCGGTTCACTGGCCTGGGGCTATGCACAAATCGGCCTGCCGCAATTTGCGCGCGGGATACTGGCCTTTGGCGCGGTCTGGTTGATTGCCATCTGGCAGCGCTGGCGATGGTTTGCCTATATTGGATTGCTGTTTAACTTTTTAGCGGCGGCGCTTGGCCTGTGGCTGTTGAACTTTCCGCCGGGCTGGATGTTCGCGGGCGCCATCGGCGGCCTGATGGCCTGGGACTTGACCGATTTCTCGTATCGCCTGCGCTTCGCTACCTCCGACGATGAGCGGCGTCGCTTCGAGATGCGTCATCTCGTCCGGATTTCCATGCTCGCCATGCTCGGCTTTGGACTGGCCAGCCTGGCCATGCTGATCAAGTTTCAATTCAATTTTGATTGGGCCTTGTTGTTGGCAATCGTGGCGGCATTTGGCATTGTTCAACTTGTCGCCTGGCTGCGCAAAAGAAATTAATCGCAGTGTTTAGGACGCGGAATATATCGTCATCCGCTTCGTGCTAATTTGCTTCTCAGTGAAGCGCGTCCAGTTCGACGAAGTCAAGCGATAATTTTTTCGCCACTTGTTTTGCTAGTGCGGGCTTGCCCGAACTGGTAGCGCCGATGACAACCTGCGTTTGTAGGGAAATGATTCCATTGGGCGGGGATTATAATTCGTGATGTGTGATTCAATCATTGAAAAAAAACTTACCACAAAGAGTGCGAAGATTCCTTTGTGTTCTTGGCGTCTTTATGGTGAAATCATTTTGCGAGGCATAAATGTTCGATCTCCCCGATGACGAAATTCTCCCGCTCTCGAAAGAACACGTTTTCTGGACGTGGTCTGCGCAGGCCAAAGTCAACCCGATTCCCGTGAAGCGCGCCAAGGGCGTGTACTTCTGGGATGTGGACGACAAGCGCTATCTCGATTTCAATTCGATGACGATGTGCGTCAACATCGGTCACGGCGACGAACGCGTGATCGAAGCCATGGTCGAGCAGGCGCGCACGCTTCCGTACACTGCGCCGAGCATGACCAACAAAGTCCGTGCGCTGGCGAGCAAACTGGTGGCCGAAGTTTCACCCGGCGGAAAATTGACTAAAGTTTTGTTTACGCTGGGCGGCGCGGACGCCAACGAGAATGCCATCAAATTGGCGCGTGGTTATACGGGTCGCTACAAAATTTTGACGCGCTATCGTTCCTATCACGGCGCGACGGCGGGCGCCATGGCCGCCACGGGCGATCCGCGCCGCGTGGCCTGGGAGCCGCTGCTGATGCCGGGCGTCGTTCATTTTCTGGACCCGTACCGTTACCGCTCGACCTTTCACCGATCCAAC
>JAKAMM010000083.1 GCA_021812905.1 Chloroflexota bacterium
CCCATCGCTTCCGATTGCTGGACTTCGACTTGCCAGCCCGCTGACTCGAGTTCCGTCCGCATCCATGCCAGGATTTTGGCGTGCGCGTCCGACCCGGGAATGCGCGGCCCGAACGCGACTTGTGTCTGAACGTCAGCATAGGCGCGCTTGCCGTCAAATATAACGGAGGCCGCCAACCGGTCCAGATAGAACGCCCGCGCATACCAGCTTAAGGCGAGCACAAATAATAGTCCAATGATCGAAAGGTAAATGGCAATTCTGCGTCTAGTCATGAGAATCCAGAAAAGTTTCAAGTGCAGTGATGGAACGAGTCGCGTAGGCTGCGGCGCGTTCGCGTTTGCTGAGGCGCCTCGTGCTTTCCAGCGCAGGCAAAATCCCGAAGTTGGCTTTCATCGGCTGGAAGTCTTTGAGATCGGCATGTGTGACGTAATGACACAAAGTGCCAAGCATGGTGGTTTGCGGAAGCGTGAAGAGTCCTTGACCACGATGCAGGCGCGCGGCATTTATACCTGCCAGCAGGCCGGTGGCAATATTGCCCATGTAACCTTCTACGCCCGTGATCTGACCGGCGAAAAAAAGATCATCGCGGTTGATGAATTGAAGCGTGGGACGCAGAAGTTTGGGCGAGGCGATAAATGTGTTGCGGTGCATCTGCCCATAGCGGACGAACTCGGCGTTTTCCAATCCGGGGATCATTCTCAAGACGCGCTTCTGCTCGGGGAATTTCAGATTGGTTTGAAAGCCGACAAGATTATAAAGATTTCCTGCGAGGTTATCCTGTCGAAGTTGAACGGCGGCGTAAGGCCACTTGCCTGTGCATGGATCTATTAAACCAACTGGGCGCATCGGGCCAAACATCAACGAATCTTTTCCGCGTTCGGCGATGATCTCCACCGGCAGACAACCTTCAAAGAAATGACCGGCTTTCACGCCGGAGCGGATGGCGTCTTCAAAAGAACGAAGCTCGATGCGCTCGGCCTGCATCAGCGCTTCGACGAAGGCGTAATATTCGTCTTTGGTAAATGGACAGTTGATGTAATCGCCTTCCTCTTGTTCGCCTTTTTCGTAGCGCGAAGCGCGGAAGGCAATAGCCATGTTCACAGTTTCGCGCGAAACAATAGGTGCGATGGCGTCGAAGAAAAAAAGTTGCTCCTCGCCGCTGAGCTGCGCGATCTTCTGTGAGAGCGCGGGCGAAGTCAGCGGGCCGGAGGCGATAATCGTCGGCGTGGATGGAATCTCTTTTACTTCCTCGCGCATGATTTTGATGCGCGCATGATTTTCGATTCGTTCAGTGACCAGCCTGGCGAAAAGTTCACGGTCAACAGCCAGGGCCGCGCCGGCCGGTAAGGCCGCCGCTTCGGCGCATCCTAAAAGCATCGAGCCGAGTCGGCGCAACTCGTTTTTCAAAACACCGGAGGCGCGGTCCTGCAAATTTGATCCAAGGGAATTGGAGCAAACCAGTTCAGCCAGATACTCGGTTTCATGCGCGCCGGTGGAAAGCGCAGGCCGCATTTCATATAGCAAAACATTCAGCCCGCGTTCGGCGGCCTGCCAGGCGGCCTCGCTTCCAGCCAACCCGCCGCCAACCACAATTAAATCTGGCATAGTTGGGGTATTGTACCATCGGGTCGCTATGAATAATTTCTGCCGAATGGAGCGAACCCACTGCTCGGTGAAATTAACGGTATCCACCCGCCAGCCTGCGTCCAGCTGGGACTGGGCGTGGAGGCGGTGGAGGTCAGGATTCGTCTTTGAGAATCGCCTCACCCTTGGTGAACCAGGAAAGGCCGAAGGCCAGAATGGCGAGCGCCTCGAGCCAGTAGACCGGTCTATAGGTTGTAAAAAGGGAGGCAAGCTGTGGCGGAAGAAACATGTAGATGGCGATCAGCAGGATGCATACGGAAATCGTGTAGCCACAGGCGCGATAGACCCCGTTACGCTGCCGCTTTCGTTTCGTGGGAGGTACCTGCGGGTCGGTTTTGGTGAAAAGGAAGAGGCAGTAGTAGATAAGGGTGAGGAAGAACAAGCCTGCGAAGACCGCGTGGACGGTCCCAACCAGCAGGACGCCAGCCTGCGTGGCGCCGTCAGGAGATGTAGGGAAGAGAGCTACACCGACCGCGAAGAGGCAGGCGAGGTTGCCGGCGATGTCGTCGACGCGCTCATAGCCCTTGTAAGAGAAAAGGAAGAAGCCAATGGTCCACAGCGTCCCGACCAATACATTGCGCATGCCGGTGTAGTAGTAGCCGCTGATCGAGCTTTGAAAGCCGGTCTTGAATAGCACCAGCGCGCCGAGCGAGACTACGAAGGGCAGGGACATGCCGAGCACACCGATGGTGGTGCGCAAGGTGAGGTAGGAGAAAACAAGGGTGTTCCTTTGCTCCTCGAGTACGTTCAGGCGTTCCTCCACCAGCCCAAGGTATCGGACGATCTCATCCATGTCTTTAAATGACTTTGACATTATGCACTCCTGTTTGATAACAACGGCGTCATTGCGAACTAATTTCTCGTGAAGTTGACCGTGCCCATCCGCCAGCTTAATTACAGTTGGATGCCGTTCAGCAATTCTTTCAATGCCAGCAACTCTTCCCTGGAAAGGGTTGCGCCTTTACCCATCTTCTCCCTATCCGGTGACCATTCGCGGATGTCATACTTCGGCTCCCTATCATTCCAACTAATCAGGTTGAGTTCCTTTGTCCAGCCAGAGCCAGACTTGGACAGCACGCCAATCTTTTTGATGATTTCGTATTTGATTTCGGACATTGTTCAGCTCTCCTCAAAGTAAATATTAAGAACGAGATCAACTAGTCAAGCTCGTGTTCCAATTCGCTTGTGTCTGCCGCGGAGTTGGCGCGCTTCGCCGCCAGGATGCGGTCTACTGAAACAAAACTGCCTCCCTGTTAGAGACAGAGAGGCAGTCAGCATACTCCTATTACCCTGCATGGGCGAAAAGAAGATAAACATCCCGATGGGCATCATTCGGTTTGGGCTGAAGCGTTTGTCCTTGCTTTGTAAAAGTGAATGCTCCTTGGGTCGCCGTTCCCAGTGTATGTTCGAGCGGTGTAGGCTTAGGGACAGGTAGTCCATCTTCAACCAGGCTTTCGATGAAGTCCACCATTGCGAGGTGCAGGTCTTCAATAGCCGCCTCGCGCGTTTTACCCTGCCCGAAGCATCCATCCATTTCGAGAACGCGGGCAAAGTAAATTGGCTGATCGTCTGTCGTTTTCTCGACAGAAGTCATGATGACATAGGGACGCGTTGCCAATTCCTCGGCTTTTGTGCGTGTGTCCATGGTTATCCTTCGCCTTCTTTTTGGAGTTCCAATGTTCTTTTAGATTGATAACGTGAAAGAACCTATCATCCCGTTGTAAAACAGAGTGCAATGTTGCAGCAAATCTCGTCCAATCAGAACCTGGATTCCCTGATTGGCAAGAGGAACGCCGATTGCTCGCAGGGCATTGAACTTGATTGCAATCCCAATCACTTCGATCAAGGCGGGATAGACATTCTGCTTTGAATTGGCATGGGACGCCGAAGCAATGGTTATTACATCAATGGCAGGCAGGTTGAGTTGTCGAGCAATTACCTCATCAATGCAAGTTGACGTCGCGCCTGTATCAATGAGCGCAACTCCCGAAACAGGTTGCGGCAATTGTGCTCCCTGTGCCACCAATTGTTGAGCCATGTTCTGCTCCACCCCAATGGTCACTTGAACGATCGGACCGCGTTGCATGAGCGCCAGCGGGGGCGGCAATGGAACGGTTTTTCCGTTAGGAGTTTGTGCTTGTCCCGTAAGTTGAGTGTGTAGGATTGGCATATAGTAGTCCTAACGTAAGAGCAGGCAGTTTGATTTCTTCCTGGGTTTTTGTGACGCGGCGAATCAAGCAGGATCTAAGTCCAAACAAGGAGGCGGCGGCAGTCAACGCCTCCTCGTTGGTATCATACACGCCTGCCAGTTCTTCACCCTTGATGAGAACGAATTTGGCCTCATATTGGCCGAGCCATTTTTCCTTGTTTTTCTCGAAAAAGGAAAGTTCTTTTTCCAACATGGCACACGCACCTTTCTGCCAATATTATAGCAACAAAATGGCTCCTGCGACCTTTCAAGTTTATCAAACTTAGCCCAGGCGCATGGAGAGAAGTTGGGGCTAGTTGGGTGAAAGTGGCTAAATAGCAACTTATCTACTACTACCGCCCCTCTACGATTTTTACTTCCTCCTCGGTCAGACCGTACAGTTCGTAAACCTTTTCCTCAATATCTTTTTCCCACGCGGACGTATCCGCCTGCGGACGTGTGTCCGTCAGGATATTGACGCGCTTCGCCGCCAGCAACTTTCTAGGCAGGGTAGATTGGTCTCTCATCGGGAATACCATTGAACCAGTGAAGTCTTTTTGGAGGGACATTGAGGGCGGCGCATAAAGCAGACAGGCTTGGATCATAGACTCTTGGAAACTCCTCGCCAACCAATACTTCTTCCAAAACGCCGTCAATGGATATATATTCTGGGGCGTCGTTTCTACTATGAACAAGCCAGCGATACTCATTCTCGTTGCCCCAATCTTTTGACTTAACCAGAAAGATTTCATCGTGATTCACGCGGAAATATTCCCTGGCTCGTTCTTCAATTTCCACATCGCCAAGTTCCAAAATATTATCCAAACTGAATGGCGGTTGACGAAAAAGTTTCAGGTCATCGTATTTCACTGCGCCTTTTTCTACAAAATATTTTGTCTATCCGCGAAGGTGTCAGAAATGCGCTGATTGAGTTTTTGATAATTGAATTTTAGGCACACCCCATCGTGCGGGCGATCTGGCGAACTGGCATAATGCGTCCACAGTGCTGGACGATATTTTCCTGACAGAAAAGGATTATCTAACATTGGTTGTCTCGAAATCTTCACCAAAGGCATCAAACTCTTTTTGGGTGATCTTGGTATGCAATTCAAGCTGAATATTGGCGGGTCCATCTTCGGAATCAAAAAAACGCCACCCTGCTTCTTCCAGCAGCTTGTTGATCTTGATTCTAGCTTTGGCTTCTTTGTTCACGCAATTTCCTTTGCAGGGTCTTCCCCGCACGATTTCTCAAGCATACCCGAAACACCCGTCATTGTGCAGGGTAAGCACAATTCAAATTCAAGCTGCGTCCTCGGTCAGGAGGAAATACCCTGTTGATCTGTCTGCCAGTGCTTCTACTTGCCTGTAAAATGATATTACTTAATGGGCGAGTATGGTGCGGCACGGTGCTGTTCGGGGATATATAAAACACCGTCATTTCTGCCATTTCTGGCGTTGCATGACGGTGTTTTGAAAGCCTTTTCTACCTTAGAGCGGGTGATGGGACTCGAACCCACGATATCTTGCTTGGGAAGCAAGCGTTCTACCACTGAACTACACCCGCTGGCGCTGGGATTATAAATCAAGATTCTCGATTGAGCAACTTGCGCGCCAGATCGGTCAGCGCCTGGCCGGCCTCGCCGTGCGCATTAGCTTTTTTCAACGCAATCAACGCCTGATCAGTTAGATGTTTTGACTCGCGCTGGGCAAACTCGTACGCGCCTTCATCAACCAGCATCTTTGCGACCCCCGCAACTTCATCTGGACGTATGGCAGACGCGGCCCAACGTTGAGCGAATCTTCCCTGTTGGCTTAGGCCGTACAACACCGGCAGGGAATTCTTTCCTTCCACCAAATCGCTGGCTACGGATTTACCCATCAGCGCCTCGTTGCCCCAGATGCCGAGGATATCGTCCTGAACCTGGAAAGCCAGCCCAAGGTCCCGGCCAAAGATGCGGTATTGTTCGATTGTTGCATCGTCTGCGTTGCCGAGAATAGCGCCAATTTGTGTGCAAGCCGAGAGCAAAGCTGCGGTCTTATCTTCGATCATCGGCCAGTAATCTTCCATCGATAAGTCTGTACGATTCTCATAAGACATATCAAGGAACTGACCGCGTGTCAGAGCGAGGCAGGTGTCTTGCAAACAACCTGCAGCGCGGACAACGATTTCGGTTGGGTAATATTTTGCCAAATCCATCATGGCTTGATTTGAAATGACGAACAGGGCGTCGCCAACATTGATGGCTTGCGGCAGCTCCCATTTTTTCCACACAGTGAGGCGGCCCCGGCGCTTTGGCGAATTATCTTGAATATCATCATGTACGAGCGAAAAATTATGCACCAATTCAACTGCTGCCGCGGCTGGCAAGGCGGATGCCCAATCTGTTCCACGCGACGCAGTCGCAAGTAAAACCAGCAATGGGCGGATGCGCTTTCCGCGCGCTTCAGCGCCCGCGCCTTCGCCTGTCCAGCCCATGTGATAAGTGAGCATTTCATGAAAGGTTTTTGTGCGCGGCGAATTAAGTCGCGCGACCTGGCGCTGAAGTTCAGCTTCGATCTGGGGAAGCAGAGATGAGATCATAAAAAAGTTTCCCTATTCGCAATTTGTTGTTTTCCATCATCATAAAACGCCACGCGCGGATAATTCTATTTCAAGCTGCGCAGGCGATTGAAAGTGGATGGCGACAAAACCAAGTTCGTTGGCCGTTTTGATGTTTGCAAGCGAGTCGTCAATGAAGAGACAAGCCTGCGCCTCCAATTTGAATTTGTCCAGCATGAAGCGAAAAATCTGCGGATCGGGCTTGATCAATTTTACTTCGCCGGAAAGTAGGATGTCGTCGAGCAAGTCAAAGAAAGGGAACTTCTCGCGAATCAGTGGAAAAGTTTCTGCCGACCAATTGCTTAGCCCATAAAGCAGATATCCAAACTGTTTCAGTTTCTGCAGGATCCGAACCGTCCCTGCAATCGGGCCGTCGATGGAATCCTCCCAATGTTCATGAAAGGCACTGATCAGGCGCGCATGTTGCGGGAACTCTGATGACAACTCAGCAACCGCCTGCGCGAATGGACGCCCTTTATCCTGCTGGGCGTTCCATTCGGCAAAATTGATCTCGGACAGGAAGCGGTCGATCTCATGCGGCTGTTCGAAGTAATGACGATATAAATTGTGTGGACTCCAATCCACAAGGACGCCGCCAAAATCGAAGATGACGGCCTGAATTTTATTCTGGCTCACGATTTTATTTTTTCGCCTTTCGGATCGTACAGCGGTTCCTTCTCGACTGTGACCGGAATCTGGATCCCAAAACATTCCACGCTGAGACATGTTCCCGGCCTCGACAGTTCAATGGGCAGGT
>JAKAMM010000084.1 GCA_021812905.1 Chloroflexota bacterium
CGCGGCCGCCAGCCAGGTCAGAGCCCGACGCGAATTTTCCACGCAGATGTAAGGTGGATTGCCAATCCGCCCTGCAAATTCCCAATCCCCAACAATCGCCGCGGCGCCATTGTCAATCGCTTTTTGAATAAAGGCATGACCGTCAAGCGACCCGCCTTTCAGCGCGGCAAAAAGAAATCCGGGCTTGACGGCGCGGCTATCAATCGCAATGCCACTGATCTCAACATCCGGGAATTGCAGGGGAGAATATGCAAACGGAAAATCAACAAACAATTTCTGTAAAAGCATAAAGTTGAAACTATCTCCGTATTTCCGGTAAACAAAAAGGGTCCTGGTAATTTTACCAAAACCCTTTTATGTCCAAAATGGTTTGATCTATTTCAGGCTCTGGCGCAGACCGTCGAGCTTGCCGGCGATTGAACCATCCATAACTTTGTCGCCGATCTTGATGACCAGGCCACCGAGGATGGAAGGATCAACGCGGAACACCACGGCTTTGGCTCCGGCCTTGTCAAGAATGCTCTTTTTGACGGTCCCCTGTTCGACAGCATTCAACGGCAAGGCGCTGGTTACTTCAGCGGACTCGCCCTTGAAACTGGCGTCGTCAAGCACGACAACTTTTCCAGATTTGACGCCGGAGAAAAATTCGTCGATCAAGGCATGCTGGCGCTGCTCGTCAAGCGCTTCGCCAACAAGTCTCTGCGCGGCGGCAATCGCCAGCGCGGCAACCTGACCACGCAAATCGCTGAGAACACGGTTGCGCTCTGCATCGGCATCGGCCAGCGCGGCTTCATGCGCTTTGGCGGTTTCCGCCTCGGCAGCAGCCCTGATCTCCTTGGCCGCGGAGGCGGCGCGCTCGGTGGCATCCAGAACAATCTTGCTCGCTTCGGCCTGGGCGTCGGCGAGGATCTTATCCGCATCCTTTTGCGCGTCCTGGCGGGCATTAGCAGCTACGCGGGCGTCTTCAAGGCCCTGCGCAATTTTCTTTTTACGGGATTCCATCATGTCCAGCATCGGCTTATAGACCCATGCGTTCAACGTAAGAAAAACAATCACGAATGCGATGATCTGAACAATGAGGAGACCGAGATTAATACCAAGTGCTTCCATGTGATGCTCCTGAACTACACAACTTTGAAGAGCATAAGGAACGCGATCACCATACAATAGATCGCGATAGCTTCGGAGAACGCAATACCGAGAATCATGTTGGTCAGCAGATTGCCGTACGTATCAGGGTTGCGGGCCATGCCCGTCAGCGCGCCCTGCACACTCAGACCAATGCCCACACCGCCGCCGGCTGCACCAATCATCGCCAAACCAGCCCCGACGTATCGGGCCGCATCCAAAATATTTCCTTCCATGTTTGAGCCTCCTTATATCCTGCTATTTTTGTTTGTATATGATCAATGAACTTCTGCGTGCTCTTCTTCGTGGCCGTGGCCTTGTGTAGCCTGCGCCATGAAGACCATCGTCAACATTCCGAACACAAACGCCTGAATGATGCCGACGAATAACTCGAACATCATGATCATCGACGGCAGGATGCTGATCTTTCCAAGCAACCCAGCCACGATTGCGACCAACACGATCCCCGCGAACATATTCCCAAAAAGACGGAAGGCAAACGAAATGATCTTGGAGAACTCGGAGATCGTCTCGAGCAATCCGACCAGAAAATCCATCGCGCCGAAGAACGGCGTTTTGAACATGGTGCGGACATTGAAGAATTTGCTGAAGTATCCAGCTCCCTGTGCGCGAGCACCGATCACCTGCGTCATGAAGACCGAGATCAACGCAATTGCAAAGGTGAAGTTCAGGTCAACAGAAACGCCACGGAAGAAAGGAACGAGAATAAAACCGTTTTGTATCTCACCGGGCATCAGGAGGCTACCTTGAACGGGGTGGCCAGTCGTAACCTGATGAAATACACCAACAGACTCAAAACCCGGGATCAACTTGAGCAGGTTTGCAAACAATACGTAGAACATAATTGTTGCAAACCATGGGAAGATCACGGGCGCCCACTTGGCTCCCGTTGCGCCTTCCGTCATGCCATACAGCAATTCGAAAAACGCTTCCATGAGATTGCCAATGCTACGCGGCACGAGATCGGTCTTCGCGCTCTTCATAAGCGAACGATTGGTGAAATAGGCGATCACCAACACAAGAAGAATGGTTACCGCCAAAGTTGGCAGCGTATTCACCAGATAGAAGGGGCCTATCACAGGCAAAGTGAACAACGGTTCTTTGATCAATTTTTCAGCCGCAACCGTAATTTCAGGCTGAACAGGGACAAAGATCCCGCCTAAAACAAAACCAACGACCATCAGCACGAGCACGACCCAACGTCGCCAGGGTCTACGCTTCCGAGTTTCCAAGAGGCCTCCTACGCAGAGATATTTTTCTCTGCCTCAGCATTAGATTTTATTCTCGCCAGTGTCCTGCGCGCCACGGTCAGCATCAGGACGACTGAGAGAGGAATTCCCGCGAACAAGAAAATCAATGTAAAGAGCGGTTTCGTATGGAAGTACTGATCCAACCAAAGGCCACCAAATAGCGACGCAAGGATGATCACCAATGTCAGGCATCCCACTTGTCCCACCAGGACGATCAAAAGTGTACTTATAATGTTGTGTTTCTTACCATCCGATTGTGTCATATCGCACGATTATATCATAAGGTGTCAACGAAGTCCTATTTGATGGACAAAAAACGCTTCGCATCTCACCGGACCCGAAGCCTGCTCCCACGCCGCAGGCCCTGATCCGGACTAAAACAGATTCACCGCCGCCGCGCTCGACCAGCCAAACCACGGCGCAAAGACCGTACCGATCAGGATCACACCCAGCGCCAAAATTCCGAGTGCGAGCATGTATGGACGAGTCAGTGCGATGGGATGTTTTTCTTCGTCTTCAGTTTCCGTACGGTATAGATACACATACTTCATCACGTTCAAGTAGTAGTAAACGCCCACAATGGAATTCAGGATACCGATCACAACCAGCCAGGTATAATTGGCCTGCATGCCTGCTGCGAACACAAAGATTTTCGCCACAAATCCGCCGAACGGGGGCATACCCGCCAGCGACAGGAACGCCGCCAGCATGATCAATCCCAGCCAGGGCGAGCGGCGGCTGAGGCCGCGGTAAGCATCGTACTCATCCGAGCCGACCACGCGTCCGACAGCGACAACCACACCGAAGGCGGCCATATTGGTAACGATATAGGCCACCATGTAGAAGACCACGCTCGTAATTCCGAGCTTTGAAATAGCCACGATACCGATCATGGCGTAGCCTGCGTGCGCAATGGACGAATACGCTAACATGCGCTTGATGTTCTTTTGCGGCAAAGCCAGCAGGTTACCAACCGTCATCGTCACCGCGGCGAGGACGGCCAGCAAAGTTGTCCAGGAAATGGTGACATCCGGGAAAACCACCAGGAAGAGGCGGGCGATGACTGCAAAGCCGGCCGCCTTGGAGGCTGTTGACAGAAACCCTGCAATCGGAGTGGGCGCGCCCTGATACACGTCAGGCGCCCAGAAGTGGAACGGAACGATGGAGACCTTGAAGCCAAGTCCGACGATCAGCAGGAAGATCACACCCAAAATAACGGAGCCCGCCAAATGTCCGGACTGAAGCGCTGCGGCAAGTGCATAAAGATTTGTCGTACCGGCAAATCCGAACAGCAGGCTGAATCCGTACAACATCACTGCGGAGGTCATTGCGCCGAATAGCAAATATTTGAAGCCCGCTTCGGTCGAGCGTTCATCTGAAAGCATGAAGCCAGCCAAAACGTAGAGCGGAATGGATGTGGTTTCGATGGCGAGATAAAGCATGACCAGATCCGCGGAGGATGCCATCAGGCACATGCCAATGGTGGACACAAGCAGGAGAATGTAGGCTTCGCCGCGCTGCCCAACTTGTTTATGATCCATCAGGAAGAGCGCCGTGATGCCCGCGCTGAAGATAAAGAGCATCTTGAAGAAAAAGCTCAGCCAATCGAAGCGGATCATGCCGCCGAGCGCCGAAACCGGGTCGCCGGGGAGTCCGATCAGCAGACTGATAATGAGCGTGGCAAACAAACCGCCAGCGGTCAACCAACCTGCATTGCGACGACTTTCAGCTTTCCAAAAAGGCTCAACGATCAACAAGATAATGGCGAGCACGAGGATGAGCGTTTCAGGGAGGATCGAGAGAAAGGAAGTAGATGTGAACATTATTGAACTCCCAGCAAGCGCAGAACGTTTTGAACGCCCGTTTCGACCATCGGCACCATGATGGATGGGAACAAACCGATGACGATCATCAACAAGCACAACGTGGAGATGGCAATCTTATCCAGCGCCGTGATCGGGGTTATGTGACCTTCAAATTTTTCGGGCATCTTGCCAAAGAACACGCGGCGGATTGCAAGCATCACATAAGCCGCGGTCAGGATGATGGAAATGCTGGCGATCACCGCCACCAGCCATTGGGCCTTCCATACACCCATGAAGATCGGGAATTCGGCCACGAAACCGGAAAAGCCAGGCATACCCATTGAAACCAAACCACCGATGATGAAGCCGATGGCGGCGAAAGGCATGACTTTGCTCATACCGCCGAGTTCGGGCATCTGGCGTGTATGTGAACGGTCATAGATCATGCCGGTGATGGCAAAGAAGAGAGCCGTCATGATGCCGTGTGAGAACATCTGCACGCCCGCGCCCAGCAGGCCGTCGTGATTGAGGGTCGAGATGCCAAGCATCACCAAGCCCATGTGAGAAACAGACGAGAAGCCGATCATGTATTTCAAGTCAGTTTGGACGAAGGCGATAAATGCGCCATAAACCACCGCCACACCCGCGCACAACATGATGACCCACGAGAAGTGTTTTGCGCCTTCAGGCAAAAGCATAATACCGACACGCAGCGCGGCAAATGCGCCGAGTTTCATCAACACGCCCGCATGGAACATGGAAACTGCCGTCGGCGCCGCAACGTGACCGTCTGGCGACCAGTTGTGGAAAGGCCAGATGCCACCCAACACTGCGAAGCCGAAGAAGACCGGCAGGAACCACAAATTCTGGAATGAAGCGGAGAAGCCAGCCTTTTCAAGCTGAAGCATATCGAAGGTGTAGATGCCGGTATTCTGACCTGCAACCCAATACATCGCCAGCGCGCCGACGAGAGCGACCACCGAACCGATGAACAGGTATAGGGTCAACTTCATGGCCGCGTATTCGCGAGTCTGGACCCAGCCCCAGATGACGATCAGCAAATACATCGGGAACACGGCGATCTCATAGAAGAAGAACAACATGAACAGATCAAGTGAAACGAACACACCGAACACGCCGCTGGCGAGAATGAACAGGAAGGCAAAGAACTCGCGTGGACGATCCTGAATTCCAGCAGAAACGTGCTCGCCGAAATCGCCCCACGAGATCAGTACGCCTGTGAACATAACAATGCCGGTCAAGAGAACAAGCGGTGCGCTGATGCCATCCACACCGAAATAAAGACTGATGCCCAATTGCGGGAGCCAGGCATATTTCTCGACAAATTGATAACCCGCAGCGGCCTTATCGTAGGAGATATAAACCCAGAGCGAAAGCAACAATGCGAAGACCGCGGCGGCCAACGCAACAGCGCGCGCTTCCGTCTTACGCTCGGCCGGGATCAACAAGAGCAACATCGCCGCTACAAGCGGACTAAAGACAATTACACTCAATATAGGAAATGCCATCATCCACCTCTTAGAACAGAGCCATGACGGCTTTGTTAATGACGTCCAGGATCCACGCGGGCCAAATGCCGATGACCAAAATCAAAGTCATCAACGGAGCCATGACAAGAACTTCACGCGTGTTGATCTCTGTCAGTTTATGTTCGTCATGCACCCAATGTTCGTTCAATGGGCCATGCAAAACTTTCTTGATGCCCTTCAAGATGTATGCGCCGGTGAAGAGTAGACCAAGCATCGAAATCGCCGTGAAAACAGGCAACACCGGGAAGGAACCTCGTACCACCAAAAACTCGGAAACGAAGCCGTTAAGTCCGGGCAGGCCAAGCGAGGCCATGCTGGTAAAGATCAGGATGCCGCCATAGATCGGGACGAGCGGGAACAGTCCGCCGAATTCCTCAAGGTTGCGAGTGTGTGTCCGTTCGTAAATCACGCCGACCAGGAAGAACATGCCGGCTGCCGAAAGTCCGTGATTGAACATTTGCAGGATGGCGCCATCCATAGCGATGCGGGCGTCGCTCGTGCCCGCGGCGAAAGCGGCTGCCGCTATACCGAGCACTACAAAGCCCATGTGATTGACCGATGAATACGCCACGAGTCGTTTGAAATCTTTCTGGCCGTAAGCGGCAAATGCGCCGAAGACAATCGCGGCGGTGGCAAGCAAAGCAAGATATCCCGCGTAATTATGCGATTCGACTGGATACAACGGCAGGACGAGTCTCAAAAATCCGTACGCGCCGAGTTTGAGCAAAACACCAGCCAGAAGCATCGAGCCAGCGGTCGGTGCTTCGGTATGCGCGTCGGGCAGCCAAGTATGGAAAGGCCAAATCGGAACTTTGATCGCAAATGCTACAACGAAGGCCCAGAACGCAACGGTCTTGACCGTTTCAATCGGAAAGCCGAGCAAATAGCCCTGGGCTGAGTTCCAGTTTGCAGTAATGGTGGCTAGGTCAAAGGTCCCAAAAAGAGAACCGAGCAACTGGATGCCGAGCAAAAGTCCGAGCGAGCCGCCCATGGTATAGATCATGAACTTCATGGAAGCGTAGTCTTTGTTGGCGCTTCCCCACTGATTGATGAGGAAGTACATCGGGACGAGGCCAATTTCCCAGAAGACGAAAAAGATCAGCAAGTCCATCGCCATGAAGACGCCCAACATGCCGGTCTCCAAAAAGAGGAAGAGCATCATGTATGGCTTGACTCGGTCGGTCACACTGAGGGATGCAAGGATGGCAAGCGGCGTCAGCAGCGTTGTGAGAAGAACCATCGTCAGGGATAAACCGTCCACGCCGAGATGAAGCGACGAGTTGATGGCTTGATACCAGACATATTTTTCTTCGAACTGAAAGCCGGTCGCGCCGGACTTGAATTGAGTCCACAAAAAGACGGAGAGCGCGAACGGAACCAGA
>JAKAMM010000085.1 GCA_021812905.1 Chloroflexota bacterium
CATCTTCCGCCACCACGCGACCCAATACGCGGTCACGCAGCGGTTCGATGATCTCACCGCCCTCGACGAGAGAAGTCATGGGCAAACCTTCTTCCGAGCCACAGTCGGTCTCGACCACGACCAAATCCTGGGTGACGTCCACCAGACGCCGCGTTAAATAACCGGAGTTCGCCGTTTTCAGCGCGGTATCGGCAAGGCCTTTACGAGCGCCATGCGTAGAGATGAAGTACTGAAGGACGTTGAGACCTTCACGGAAATTCGCGGTGATGGGGGTCTCGATAATGGAGCCATCGGGCTTCGCCATCAGGCCGCGCATACCAGCGAGCTGACGGATCTGCGCCGCGGAACCACGCGCCCCGGAATCGGCCATCATAAAGATAGAATTGAACGAATCCTGTTGGACCGAACTGCCATCTGGCAAGTACACGGTATCCTTGCTGACCCGATCCATCATCGCCTTGGCGACTTCATCGGTAGCGCGCGACCAGATATCGACGACTTTGTTATAGCGTTCACCCTCGGTCACCAGACCCGAAGTGTATTGGTCCTGAATGGCTTTAACCTCATCCTCGGACCGGGTCAGAATACCTTCCTTCTCCGGTGGGGTCACCATGTCTCCGGCGCCGAAGGAAATGCCCGCGCGAGTCGCCATGCGAAAGCCTGTATACATCAACTGGTCGGCAAAAATGACGGTATCTTTGACACCCAGGCGGCGGTAACAGGTATTGATCAACTCGCCGATCACCTTTTTCTTCAGCACCCGATTGATCACGCTAAACGGAAGGCCTTCAGGGAGAATATCCCCAAGCAGGGCGCGTCCCGCCGTGGTATCCATACGTTCCCCGCGAAAGCGGACGATGATACGAGCGTGCAGGCCAAGGTTGCCTGTCTCGTACGCACGCCGCACTTCGGCCGTGTCCGCGAAAATACCGCCAGTCCCCTTCGCGTCCGCACGCTCCTGACTGACGTAGTAAAGTCCGAGCACAATATCCTGAGATGGCACGATCACCGGTTCCCCGTTGGCCGGGCTCAAAATATTGTTGGTAGACATCATCAATGTCCGCGCTTCCAGCTGCGCCTCCAGCGAAAGCGGGACGTGCACTGCCATCTGGTCGCCATCGAAGTCTGCGTTATACGCGGCACACACCAGAGGGTGTAATTGAATGGCCTTACCTTCGATCAGTACTGGCTCAAAGGCCTGAATACCCAAACGATGTAAGGTCGGCGCCCGGTTGAGCATGACTGGATGTTCGCGAATCACCTCTTCGAGGATATCCCAAACTTCCGGCTTTTCCTGCTCGACCAAGCGCTTGGCGGCCTTGATCGTGGTCGCCAGGCCACGCTCTTCCAGCTTATTGAAGATGAAAGGCTTGAACAACTCCAAGGCCATTTTCTTCGGTAATCCGCACTGGTGCAGACGCAATTCAGGCCCGACGACGATGACAGAGCGACCAGAGTAATCCACCCGCTTACCAAGCAGATTCTGGCGGAAACGGCCCTGCTTGCCCTTGATCATATCCGCGAGTGACTTGAGCGGACGCTTATTAGGTCCAGATATGGCACGTCCGCGCCGACCATTATCGAGCAGTGCGTCTACGGCCTCCTGCAACATGCGTTTTTCGTTGCGCACAATGATGTCCGGCGCTTTCAATTCCAACAGGCGTTTGAGCCGGTTATTGCGATTAATGACGCGCCGGTAGAGATCGTTGAGATCAGAAGTCGCGAAACGGCCGCCATCCAGTGGCACCAAGGGGCGCAGATCCGGTGGCAGCACCGGGAGAACCTCCATAATCATCCATTCAGGACGATTACCCGACTGTTCAAAGGCCTCCAGGATCTTCAGACGCTTACTGAGCTTCTTGGTCTTCGTATCGGAGTTGCTCTCCCGCAGCTCATTGCGGATCTGCTCAATTTCTTGTGTCAGCGGTATGCCGCGTAACAGGTCGCGGATACCTTCTGCACCCATTTTCGCAGTAAACTCGTCACCGTGTTCTTCTAGGGCATCCAAGTACTGGTCTTCGGTGAGGATGTTCCCGCGCTCGAGGGCGGTCACACCCGGATCGACCACCACATACGCTTCAAAATAAAGGACCCGTTCGATATCGCGCAGAGGCATATCGAGAATCATGCCCATGCGGCTCGGTAGCGATTTGAGGAACCAGATATGCGCGACGGGACTGGCAAGCTCAATGTGTCCCATCCGCTCGCGCCGGACTCGTGCCTGAGTCACCTCAACGCCACACTTTTCACAGACTACGCCACGGTGCTTAAGACGCTTGTACTTGCCGCAGAGGCACTCGTAGTCTTTGATCGGCCCGAAAATCTTGGCACAGAACAAACCTTCGCGCTCCGGCTTGAAGGTCCGGTAATTGATCGTCTCCGGCTTTTTTACTTCGCCAAAGGACCATGACCGCACCTTATCCGGAGACGCGATACCAATCCGAATCGCATCGAATTCTTCTTGCTGATCGTTTTGTTTGAAGAGCTTTAGTAAGTCTTTCAACGCATTCATCCTTGCCCGCCGCAGGCGGAAATTTTACTTGGATTGTTCCAACTCAATATCGATACCCAAAGAACGCAGTTCTTTCAACAACACATTGAAAGATTCCGGCATCCCGGCATCCATGCGGAAATCACCCTTGACGATGGACTCATACATTTTGCTGCGCCCGCTCACGTCGTCCGACTTCACGGTGAGCATTTCCTGCAGGGTATAAGCCGCACCATAGGCCTCCAACGCCCAGACCTCCATTTCACCGAAGCGCTGACCACCAAACTGGGCCTTACCGCCTAAGGGCTGCTGGGTGACCAGACTGTAAGGTCCCGTGGAGCGGGCATGCATCTTGTCATCCACCAGGTGATGGAGCTTGAGCATGTAGAGATAGCCCACTGTTACCGGGCGATCAAAGGCATCACCGGTCCGCCCGTCATACAGCCTGACCTGACCGCTGCGCGGCAAATCGGCCAATTCCAGCATATCGCGGATCTCCTCCTCGGATGCGCCATCAAAGACGGGAGTCGCCATGGGCACACCACTGCGAAGATTCGTGGATAACTCGCGAATTTCCTGATCGGTCAGGCTGTCGAGATCTTCTTTCTTGCCAGAACGGTTGTAGATTTCGGCGAGGAAGGCGCGCATTTCTGCCATAGCCACCTCACTATCCAGCATCGCGCCGATCTTCTTGCCCAGCCCCTTAGCCGCCCACCCCAGATGCGTTTCGAGAATCTGTCCCACGTTCATACGCGAAGGCACACCCAGAGGATTGAGCACGATATCTACCGGGGTACCATCGGCAAGATAGGGCATATCTTCTACGGGGACGATCTTCGAGACCACACCCTTATTACCGTGGCGTCCCGCCATCTTATCGCCAGGCTGCAAGTGTCTTTTAATGGCCACATGCACTTTAACCATCTTCAGAACACCCGGACTCAGATCATCCCCTTGCGTCAGCTTGCGCCGTTTTTCTTCGAGTACTGCGTCGAGACGCTGGCGCTGTTCTTCGAGTTGGGCGCGGATCTGCTCCAGGGATTCGTTGCTCTCTTCCGTACGCAAACGGATCTCAAACCATTTAGTGCGCGGCAAATCCTTCAGATAAGCCTTTGTCACCTTGTTTCCGGCCGCAAGACCGTTGGGACCACCCTCAGCAACCTTACCAGTAAGCTGACGCTCAATGCGCTGATAACTGTCTTCCTCAACGATACGATACTGATCGTTCAGATCCTTACGAATCCGTGCGAGCTCGTGCTCCTCAATGGACTTGGCACGGGCATCCTTCTCGATACCGTCGCGGGTAAAGACCTGCACGTCGATCACCGTACCATACATACCGGCAGGCATCCGCATGGAGTTGTCTTTCACGTCGGAGGCTTTTTCACCGAAAATCGCCCGCAGGAGTTTTTCTTCTGGCGTCAACTGGGTCTCGCCCTTGGGCGTGACCTTGCCCACGAGAATGTCACCGGGCGCCAATTCCGCACCAATTACGACAATGCCGGACTCATCGAGGTGGCGCAAGGCGCCCTCTGCGACATTGGGAATATCCCGGGTGATTTCTTCTGGTCCCAGTTTGGTGTCACGCGCGAAGACGGAGAACTCCTCAATATGAATGGTGGTGTAGCGGTCTTCAGCCACTACCCGTTCCGAGATCAAAATAGAGTCCTCGAAGTTGTAGCCGTTCCAGGGCGTAAAGGCCACCAGAATATTCTGGCCAAGAGCCAGTTCACCCATCTCCGTGCTCGGCCCGTCGGCCAGTACGTCACCGCGGCTGACCACATCGCCCACTTTGACCACAGGGCGCTGATTCAGGGTGGTGTTCTGGTTGGAACGTGCGTACTTCACGAGGTTGTAGATATCTACACCGGGCTCTTCAGCCAGGGTTTCTTCATCACTGACGCGAATGACGATACGGGCGCCATCGACGATATCCACCACACCGCCACGCCGCGCGACAACAGCCGCGCCCGAATCAATAGCAACCGCCCGCTCCATGCCCGTACCCACCATCGGTGCGTCGGAACGCACCGTCGGCACCGCCTGGCGTTGCATGTTAGAACCCATCAAGGCGCGGTTAGCGTCATCATGCTCAAGGAAGGGGATCATGCTGGCCGCTACCGAGACGATTTGCCGCGGCGAAACATCCATGAACTGAACTTGATCAGGGTTCGCCAGAGTAAATTCGTTCTTGTGTCGGCAAGATACGAGCTCGTCGGTCAGCACACCACTTTCGTCCACCGCCGAGTTCGCTTGGGCAATCACATAATTACCCTCTTCAATGGCCGACAGATATTCGATCTCATCGGTCGCACGGCGATCGACAACGCGCCGATAAGGGGTTTCAAGGAAACCATAGGAATTAGTGCGTGCATAGCAGGATAAACTATTGATCAGACCGATATTCGGGCCTTCTGGCGTTTCAATCGGACAGATACGGCCATAATGTGTCGGATGCACGTCACGCACCTCGAAGCCCGCCCGCTCGCGGGTCAAGCCACCCGGCCCCAGTGCGGAAACCCGGCGCTTATGGGTGACCTCCGAAAGCGGGTTGGTCTGATCCATAAACTGCGAAAGCTGGCTGGAGCCGAAAAACTCGTTGACCACCGCCGCAATAGGCTTGGCATTAATGAGATCCTGAGGGGTTAGCCCCTCACTCTCGGCCAGCGCGAGGCGATCCTTCACGGCTCTCTCGACACGTACCAGACCGAGGCGGAACTGGTTCTCCATCAGTTCACCGACCGAGCGCACACGCCGGTTACCTAGGTGATCAATATCATCAATCTCGCCGACGCCATTACGCAGGGCAAGCAGCACTTTGAGCACCGCGATGATATCTTCGCTACTAAGCACGCCGGGACCAGTGATCTCCTCTCGACCCACCCTGCGATTGAACTTCATGCGGCCTACGGCAGACAGGTCATAGCGATCCGGGCTGAAGAACAACCCCTGAAAGAGGTTCTGGGCCGCGTCCTTCGTCGGCGGTTCACCCGGACGCATCAGGCGATAGATTTCCATCTGCGCTTCGTGGGCGTCACGCGACGTGTCGACGCGCAACGTCTCTGAAATGTAAGGCCCGCGATCCAACTCATTGATGTATAGGGTATGCAGCGTGAGCGAGGGTCCTTGACGCAGAACATCCAAAACCTCGCCACTCACGGGCTCATTGGCCTGCACGAGCACTTCGCCGGTTTCTGGGTGCACGATATCCTTAGCGACAACTTTACCCAGAAGGAAGGCATCAGGCACGGGGATCTCGTGCAGACCCGGGACCTCGGCGAGTGCCTTTGTTTGACGTGCAGTAATTCGTTTGCCCGTCTGCACCAACACTTCGCCAGTCTCTGGATTAGCGATGTCAAAGGTCGCCACTTCGCCCTGCAAACGCTGGGGGATTAAGACATACCGCAGATCGCCGTCAATCATGCGGAAAGTCTCTGTATCGAAAAACATCTCAAGAATGTCTTGAGTGCTGTAGCTTAGTGCGCGCAGAAGGGTCGTTGCTGGCAATTTACGGCGACGATCGATGCGCGCATAGACGTGATCCTTGGGATCAAATTCGAAATCCAGCCATGAGCCCCGATAAGGAATGATGCGCGCGTTAAAAAGGAGCTTTCCCGAAGAATGGGTCTTACCACGATCATGATCGAAGAAAACACCCGGCGAACGATGCAACTGCGAAACGATAATACGCTCGGTGCCGTTGATTACGAAGGAACCATGCTCAGTCATCAGGGGCAGTTCGCCCATGTAGACATCCTGCTCCTTCACGTCTTTAACACGCTTGGCCCCCGTGGCGTCATCTTTTTCCATCACCGCCAGGCGCAAGCGCACACGCAGCCCGGCACAGTACGTCAGTCCACGCTGACGGCACTCCACCACATCAAACACCGGTTTTTCGAGACGATAGGAAACATATTCCAGCGTGGCATTGCCAGAATAGCTCTCCATCGGAAAAATCGAACGGAAAACAGCTTCTAAACCCGTTTCTTTTCGCGCCGCCGGGGGCACCGATTCCTGGAGAAACTCCCGGTAGGAATCCATCTGCGTAGCCAGCAGATATGGCACAGCAAGAATGCTTTGGCTTTTGCCAAAGTCTTTACGAATCCGTTTCTTTTCAGTAAAAGAGTAGGCCATGGATGCTCCGCGCGACGACTGCATGGTTCAGGGACAAGCGGTTAAAGCTGCTTTCCGCAAACAATGAGGGGCTGGCAGCGCTTTACGCCGCCAGCCGATAAGTTTACTACATTTTAACTACGGATTACTTGATCTCCGCCTCGGCACCAGCCTCGACGAGCTGCGCTTTGACGCTTTCGGCTTCCGCCTTGGCTACACCTTCCTTCACTGGCTTCGGCGCACCGTCGACCAGATCCTTCGCTTCCTTCAGACCAAGACCAGTAATGGCCCGAACCACCTTGATGGTGTTGACTTTGTTGGCACCAGCACCGGTAAGGATGACGTCGAATTCGGTCTGCTCTTCTACAGCAGCCGCGCCTTCGCCACCCGCCGCGCCACCGGCAGGCGCCGCAACCGCGACCGCCGCCGCAGACACGCCAAACTTCTCTTCCATTTCTTTGATGAGCTCAGACAGCTCCAGAACGGTCATACCAGCAATAGCGTCTAAAATTTCTACTTTGGATCG
>JAKAMM010000086.1 GCA_021812905.1 Chloroflexota bacterium
TCGGTGGCTCCGAAGGCGTGGACTTTTCTGCGATCTGTGCGGACGCCGTAGAATTGTTGAAGCAAGGAAAGCAACTTGTCTTTGTGCACGGCGGGTCTGCTGAAGCGAATGCGCTTGGTGAAGGTTTGGGCGCTCCGCCGAAAATGATCACATCACCCTCGGGATACACATCACGCTATACCGACCGCAAGACACTGGAAATTTTTTTGATGGCGGTAAATGGCAAGGTCAATTCGTTGCTGACGGAGCAGTTGCAGATGTTGGGCGTCAACGCGTTTGGGTTGTGCGGATTGGACGGCAAACTGATGCAAGCCACGCGCAAGGATTCCATTCAGAGCGTTGAGAACGGCAAGCGCAAAATCATCCGCGATGATTACACGGGCAAGATCGAAACAGTCAACAGCGAGTTGCTTTTGATGTTGCTCAACGCGGGTTATCTGCCTGTGATTGCGCCCGTGGCTGTCAGCGAGAAAGGCGAAGCGCTCAATGTAGATGCAGACCGCGCGGCGGCCATGGTGGCCTCTGCGCTCAAGGCGGAGACTCTGCTGTTGCTGACAGCGGTGCCTGGACTGATGAAGAATTTCCCAGACGAGTCCACGCTTATTCGGCAACTGCCGCAGAGTCAACTATCGGCGGCGAGTGAAGCGGCGCAGGGTCGCATGAAGAAGAAGGTGCTCGGCGCAGAAGAAGCGCTTAGGGGCGGCGTGAGTCGTGTCGTCATCGCAGATGGGCGAATTCAAAATCCAATCTCAAATGCCTTATCAGGAAACGGAACGGTGATCCAATGAACGCACAGGAAATTATAGGGATCGAAAACCAGCACACTTCGGGCGTGTATGCCAAACAAATGCTCACCATCGTACGCGGACAGGGCGCATTATTGTTCGACGCAGATGGCAACGAGTACTTGGATTGCTCATCGGGACATGGCGTCGCCAATCTCGGTCATGCCCACCCGAAAATTGCGGAGGCGCTCTACAAGCAGGCGTCCACGCTAATCACTTTGTTCGAGTCATTTCCCAATGACCAGCGTGCGATGTTGATGGAAAAAATCACGTCACTGATAGATGGGCTGGAGCGCGTCTTCTTCTGCAATTCCGGGACGGAAGCCGTAGAAGCGGCCTTGAAGTTTTCCCGTATCTCCACGGGACAAAAGAACGTGGTCGCCGCCATGCGAGCCTTTCACGGGCGGACGTATGGTTCTCTATCTGCTACATTCAACAAAAAATATCGCGAAGGATTCGAGCCGCTTGTGCCTGGATTCGGGCATGTCGCATACAACAATATCGACGCATTGGATAAAGCCGTGAATGAAGAGACCGCTGCCGTAATTCTCGAAGTGGTGCAAGGCGAAGGCGGTGTGTATCCCGCCAGCGCGGAATATGTTCAGGCGGCGCGGCGGATTTGTGATGAGCATGGCGCATTGTTGATCGTGGATGAAATCCAAACAGGCTTTGGTCGCACAGGCAGGATGTTCGCGATCCAACACTTTGGCGTTACACCTGATTTGCTGACCTGCGCCAAGTCGTTGGCGGGCGGCGTGCCGATGGGCGCGGTATTGATTGGCAGGAACGTGAAGAACCTTGCCCCTGGCGTGCATAGCTCGACGTTTGGCGGGAATCCGCTTTCGTGCGCGGCGGCAAACGCGGCTTTAGATGTAATGAAGGAGGAAGATTTACCGGGCCAGGCCGCGGCGAAGGGCGCATATTTAATGGAGAAGTTGAAAAAGATCGAATCGCCGAACATCCGCGAAGTGCGCGGAATGGGATTGATGATTGGAATTGAGATGAAACAAAAGGTCACGCCATACATCAAGGCGTTGCAGGAGAAGAAGGTTATCGCCTTGAACGCAGGCATGACGGTGATTCGTCTGTTGCCACCATTGGTGATTTCGTATGAGCAGATTGATCACCTGGTGAAGGTGTTGACTGAAGTTTTAGCGGTCGAGCAAAAAGATGAGTGATTTTGATACGCTGATTGGTTTGATTTCACGATACAGCCCGTCGGGACAGGAACGAGGCGCAGTGGAATGGCTGGTGGCGCGGATGAAGGCACTGGGATATGACAATGCATTTGTTGATGGCGCGGGCAACGCTGTTGGCGTGATAGGAACAGGGCCAAAGCAGGTGGTGTTGCTCGGCCACATTGATACAGTTCCAGGTGAGATTTCTGTGCGCGTGGAAAACGTAGGGGCGACTCGCGAGTCGCCCCTATTGTATGGTCGCGGCTCGGTGGATGCGAAAGGTCCGCTGGCGTGTTTTGTGGATGCTGTGGCGCAGGTCGGCGTGAAAGATGGCTGGCAGTTTGTTGTCATCGGCGCGGTGGAGGAGGAACGGGATTCGGAAGGCGCGCGATTTGTTGCCATGCAATACAAGCCTGATTTTGCGATCATCGGCGAGCCAAATCAATGGGATCGGATCGCGCTCGGATATAAAGGAAGCGCGTGGGCAAATGTAATTGTCAAGCGGGGACAGGCGCACACCGCGAGCGGCGAAGTCACCGCGGCGGAAGCGGCGGTGGAAGCGTGGTTGAAAATAAAAGCGTATGTGGATTCGTTCAACGCAGATAAGCAAAAGGTGTTTGATAAGTTGTTGCTTACGTTGCGCGGGATGGAATCAAGTTCGGATGATTTGCAGCAGTGGGCGCAATTAAAAATTGGAGTCCGCTTGCCTGTGGAAGTTTCGCCAGAAAATTGGTACGAGAAATTAAATGAGATCGCTGGTGATGCGAAAGTTGAGCCAATAGGATTTGCCATCCCTGCGTGGAGATGCGAGAAAAATACTCTGCTGGTACGCGCTTTCTTAAACGGAATCCGCTCGCAGGGCGGGGAGCCGCGTTTTGTCTATAAAACGGGGACGGCTGATCTAAACATCGTCGCGCCGGTTTGGAAATGTCCGGCTGTGGTATATGGTCCCGGAGATTCGAGATTGGACCACACACCCGACGAACATATTTCATTGGATGAATTCGACAAAGCTGTAAGCGTACTGTCTGTAAGTTTACAGACTCTTGTGGCTCGTTAGAAAAACGAAAAGACACTCACATAAGAGTCTTTTCGTTTGCTGGGGGCAATGGATTCGAACCACTACTAGTTTCTTGTCCGCCAAACCGATAGCCAAACCCGCGTTCGTTATGGATGTATTGCGGGTTTTCGGGATCCACTTCCACTTTCTGGCGCAGGTGCCAGACGTAGCGGCGCACGAAACCGACTTCGCTGGCATACTGATACCCCCAGACCTGCCGCGCCAAATCTTCGCTGGATAGCACTTCGCCTTTGCGGCGCATGAGAGCCACGAGCAGGTTGAACTCGGTGGGCGTCAGGTTGATGACTTCTCCGCCACGCGTGACGCGCCGCGATGGGATGTCCACTTGCAGATTGCCAGCGGTTAAGTGTTCACCGCCGGGCGCTTCGCCCTTGCGGGCCAACACGGCTTTGATACGCGCCGCCAATTGTGCGAAAGAAAATGGCTTGGTGACATAGTCGTCCGCACCCCCTGAGAAGCCGCGCAGGATATCGCTTTCGTTGTCGCGGGCGGTGAGCATGACAACAGGCGCGTCGCTCATTTCGCGGATGCGCTTGAGCGTTTCCCAGCCGTCCATTTCCGGCATGGTGACATCCAGCACAATCAAGTCGGGTTTGCGCTCAAACATTTCGCGCAAGCCCGCGCGCCCGTTGGACGCGCAACGTGTGGCGTAGCCCTGTCCGCGCAGGAATTCGCACAGCAGGCTACTCAGGCTCTGGTCGTTGTCAATCATCAGGATTTCAGGCATGGTCGCTTTCTTCGGGCGCTTCGGCGGCGATGGGCATGTGGATGCTAAATGCCGAGCCGGGCGCGTTGGGATCAGGCCAGCGGGGAGATTGAAGCGTCAACGCGCCGCCCTGGATTTCGGTCAGTTTTTTGGCGAAGTACAATCCCAGCCCCCAGCCAGGCGGGGCGCTTTCGTCGCTTTGTCCGCGTTGGAAGCGCTCGAAGATTTTCCCCTGCGCTTCGAGGGGAATACCTGCACCGTGATCAACGACTTCAACGCTAATACTGTCAATGTTGACAAGAACGTTAATTTCAATCGGTGCTTCGGGCAGGGAGTATTTATCGGCGTTGCGTAACAGGTTGCGCAGGATTTCCTCGTAGTGAATCTCATCCGCCCAGACGGGGGGAATTTCAGCCGGCAGGTTCCACTGGACGACGCGGCGCGTTCCGAGAATCACTTCTGCGGCGCGGTGAAGGAACGGGGCAACGGCAACCGGCCCAAGGTTCAGCGCGAGGTGCCCGGCTTCCAAACGGGAGACATCCAAGATGGTTTGCACAAATTCGGTTAAACGGGCACTTTCGTCTCTCATCACCTCCAGCGTGCGGCGCGAGGTGGGGGGCAGGGTATCCGCAGATTGCAATGCGACTTCCAGCCCGCCGTTGAGGGCAGCGAGGGGAGCACGCAGTTCGTGGCTGACGAGTGAGACAAATTCGGATTTCATTTCGTCCAATTTCTGTAGCTCGTGATTGGCTCGATCCAGCTCGGCGTTGCGTTGTTCGAGCGCGGCGGTGCGTTCAATTACCTTTGCTTCCAGTTCACGATTTAGAGCATGGACTTCAGCCATGGCCTGCCGTTCAGCAATCATCAATTGGCGCATCCAGGCAATGATGAGGCCAATGATCACCGGGCCCATCAGCCCAAAGATGATGGTTTCGCTGATAAACGCCAGGTCAAAACGCAACCCGTCTTCGAGGCTGTGTTCGGCAAACTCAAACACAAGCGCTGTAACGGCCAAAAACAGCGGCACCGCCCATTGCAGAAGGCTCAGGTCAAGAAAGTGGTCTTTATTCAACCAGACAAACAAGTTTGATTTCATTAAATAAATTATAGCCTTTTTGTTTAGATTAGGTTCAAACGAGGACATAATTGAGACAAAGCGGCACAGTTTTTGGACGCCCAGGGGTGGTATCTTAGACGCAGATGAGAATGTTCATCATGGGAAAAACATAACCCAAAATTACACAAGGAGAATGTCTATGAACAAACGTGTTTTCTCTCTCGTCGCCGTAGCCCTGGGCGTAATGCTCGTCCTGGCGGCCTGCGTCGGCAAGGCGACCGAAGCCCCGACGGCGGCGCCCATCACCTTGAGCGGCGACTCGCTGCGCGGCGGTAAACTGTATGACAATTGGATGAAGGAACTCGGCGCGGATGTTCCCGCCCGCCTGAATCCGCAGTGGGTGGCCGCCAACGCGGGCGATACCAGCGCTGAAAAATCCTATCGCTGTTCCAAGTGTCATGGCTGGGATTATCAGGGTTACAAAGGTTTTCCTGGCGTCTCTACCTCTGCCGGCAAGGATGCCAATGAAATTCTGGCAGTCCTCAAAGGCTCCACGGATCCCAATCATGATTATTCTTCCATGATGGACGAGCAGGCGCTGACCGACCTAGCGCTGTATATCAGCAAACAGCAGATTGACACTGCCGCTGTCCTGGCCCTGACCGGCAACGCAGAAAATGGCAAGGTGCTGTACGGCATTTGCGTGGCTTGCCACGGCCCCGAATCGATTGCCATCAACTTCCACCCCGACAACGCGCCGGAATATCCCGCCACGATTGCCAACGAAGACCCGCTGGAACTGCTCGGCAAACTGCGCTTTGGTCAACCCGGCATGCCCGCTATGCCTGCTGGTGTGGCCATTGGCCTGACTGACCAGAATTTCGCCGACATGATCGCCTTCCTAAAGACTCAACCCCAGGCTTCTCCCGTCACCGAAGGTGGACGCATCTACGATGAGTGGTTTGCAGCTTTTGGCGTGAATGCTCCTGAAGGCGATCAGCCGCTCTGGAAGACCCAGACCACCAACACCCGCACCGGCGCGGATACCTGGCGCTGCAAGGAATGTCACGGCTGGGATTACAAGGGTGTGGATGGCCGCTATGCTTCCGGCTCGCACAAGACCGGCTTCCCCGGCATTCTCAATGCGGCCAAGATGACCCCAGAAGAATTAACCGCCTGGCTGGATGGCACCAAGAATGCCAATCACAACTTCTCAGCCTACATGACCAAAGATGACTTTGCCCGCGTGGTGGCGTTCATTCAGAAGGATGTCTTCGACAAGAGCGCCTTCATCAACGATGATAAAACCATCCTCGGCGGGGATGCCGCACACGGCAAGGCGTTGTACAACGGCGTCTGCAAAGTCTGCCACGGCGACGACGGCAAGACCCTGAACTTCGGCGACGATGCCGCTCCCGAATATTTCGGCACGATTGCCGCTGATAATCCCTGGGAGTTCTTCAACAAGGCGACTGTGGGCGTCCCCGGCGAGGCGATGCCCGCTGGCTGGAATCTCGGCTGGACATTACAGGACATTATTGACTTGCTGACTTACGCTCAGACTCTGCCGATCAAGTAAAGTGATCTTGCACGAAACCTCCCAGGGGGCGCAAGCCTCCTGGGAGTTCTTATTCCTAATGTAGGGTGGAATGGTATCCCGCTAGGAGCGTGCTGATGAAACAAAAACGCTGGTTCATTCATTTCCTGCAATTATTGGCAATCGCTGGGATTGCCGTTTTTATTTTCCTGGTGATTGCCGCTTTATCCAACCCGGCGCACGCTCTGCCGGAATATGCAAAGCGCACCGGTGAATCTTGCGCCACCTGCCACGTCAACCCCGGCGGCGGTGGGCCGCGTACCCTGCGCGGATTGCTCTGGGCGGCTAAAGAGCGGCCCGATCAGGTCCCGGCTCTGCCAAATGTCCTGCTGGCACCCGGCGTGACGGACGGCGCGGAACTGTACGAGATCGCCTGCGCCTCCTGCCGCGGTCTCTACGGTTAGGGACTCTTTGGGCGCAAACTCGCCAATACAAGTTTGAAGGAAAGCAAGATGCGTTCGAATATCCTGAAGGGACACCTGCAAAGTGGAATGGAATCGGACTCAAATGATTTTGAACAATGGGCGCGATTGAAAGTTGGAGTCCGCTTGCCTGTGGAAGTTTCGCCAGAAAATTGGTACGAGAAATTAAATGAGATCGCTGGTGATGCGAAAGTTGAGCCAATAGGATTTGCCATCCCTGCGTGGAGATGCGAGAAAAACATCGTCGCGCCGGTTTGGAAATGTCCGGCCGTGGTATATGGTCCCAGAGATTCGAGATTGGAC
>JAKAMM010000087.1 GCA_021812905.1 Chloroflexota bacterium
ATCTCTCAACATCAAACAAACATCCCGCCCATGATGTGGTTTCTCGGGATTGGGCTGGTCATCGCCTTGATCGCTATCTTCGTTTTCAATGTCGCGGTCAGCACGGTTGCTTTTTATGGACTGTTTGCCTTTATGATCGGCAGCCATTTCTTTATGCACGGTGGACATGCCGGACACAGTGGGCATGACAATTCTTCAGACCACCAGCATGGCCCCATGTCGAATGCAGTTGAAACGGACCAGCCGGAGGATAAGAAGGAACATTCCAATCATGGCGGCTGCTGCTGACAAGCTCAAGGCAGTTCTCGTTTTCAGAAAGGACATATTCAAATGAACGACATTCCTCAGTTTGGACCCTTTACCACTTTAGGTGCCTGGCGTGATGCCATGCGCCAATTCCTTGATGAAGGCTTGGTTAGCCCGCGCGATCTCATGCCCTCCGTTCTGGCATCCACGCTGATGCCTGTTGATGTGCTGGATGTTGGCGAGGCGATCCTCATTCGCGCCTCCATGCCCGGAGTCAAGGCAGAGAATCTCAAGATTACAGTCAACGGAAATATCCTGGCCCTCAAAGGCGAGGCGGAGGCGGATGTCGAATTGGAAGGCGCAACGTACTTGCGCCGCGAGCGTCATGCCTCGGCTTATAATCGCTCCATCACTCTACCATTGGCAGTCGAGGCCGACCAGGCACAGGCGGTTCTTCTCGATGGCATCTTATCCCTGACCCTGCCCAAGAGCGAGAAGGTGCGGCCCAAGACGATCAAGGTTGCAACGAGTTGACGCCCCATGCCTGGAATTTTATCGGTATCGCCATATCCGCACGGCCGGCTTCTGCGGCGCTCGCGTGAAATTGCCTCGGCCTTGACACGGCATGGGCTGGGATGGCTGGTCGTGCGCGTCGGTCTTGGCAATCTCGTTCCCTTTGAACGAGGCTGGCTGGGTCACCCAGTGCGCGAAACGCCATACTCACAGGCTGAACATCTACGCATGGCGCTCTCGGAACTGGGCGGTGCATTCATCAAGCTCGGCCAGGCGCTCAGCACACGGCCCGACTTTTTGCCTCCCGAATATGTCGCTGAGCTCAGCAAGCTCCAGGATGCCGCGCCTCCTGTCTCTTTCGATCTTATATGTGAAGTGATCTGTGATGAACTGGGCGAGTCACCGGAAAACATCTTTGATGAGTTCGACTCGCAACCACTTGCATCCGCCTCGATCGGACAGGTTCACACCGCCAAATTGAAAAACGGACAATCCGTTATCATCAAGGTTCAACGACCGGATGTAGCCGGGCAGATCGAAGAAGATCTGGAAATCCTTTCAGGCATGGCGAAATGGGCCGAGTCACATACTGCCTTCGGACGCGATTACAACCTCCCCGCGCTTGTGGATGAATTTGCCTTCACACTCCGCAACGAACTCGACTATCAGCGGGAGGGCCATAACGCCGACCGCTTCAGACGTAACTTTGCAGGCGACCCCGGCATTTATGTGCCGCATGTTTACTGGGAATTCACCACTGATCGCGTTCTGACGATGGAACGTGTGGGCGGTATCAAAGTGTCGGATATGTCCACATTGGATGCGTCAGGGATTGACCGCCACATCGTTGCGGAAAATTCTGTTCGGATCATGCTGCGGGAAGTCTTCGAGTTCGGCTTCTTCCATGCAGACCCGCATCCCGGCAATTTCTTTGTCCAGCCGGACGGCTCGATCGCCATGATTGACTTTGGCATGGTCGGGCGCCTTGACACGAACCTGCAAGAGTCGCTCCTGCGGATCGGGATGGCGGTGGGCCGCCAGGACGCAGAGCGCCTCACTGACGAATTCTTTGCCATTGGCATGGCCAATGCAAACGTCAGGCGTAAAGCGCTCCAGCGCGATCTTGACCACTTCATCAGTCGTTATGCAGGGCGTTCGATCAAGGAACTGGCTGCCGCAAAGACGGTTGATGAAATCATGTCCATAGCAATGCGCCATCGCTTGCAAATGCCTGCCGAACTGGTGATGCTCTTCCGCGTGGTGGGCATCAGCGAGGGGCTGGGTGCGCAATTGGATCCGAATTTCAAGCTGTTTGAGTTTGCGGCTCCGTATCTGCAGGAATTCTGGCTCCAGCACCGCTCGCCCAAAGCCATTGCTTGGCGTGTAGGACAAAGCGCACTGGATGCTGCGGAATTGAGTCTGACCCTGCCTCATCTTCTTTCGCGTTTGCTCGGCGAGGTCGAGCGCGGCGAACTGGAATTGAATATCAATCATGAAGGCCTGCAGGATTTTGCACAGCGGCTTCAGCAGATGGTCAACCGGCTGGCGCTGGCCATCCTGCTGGCCGCTACGATTGTAGCCCTAGGCTTTATGATGATTGTCTACCATCCTCCGGGCTGGAACATATATGGCGGTTGGCTGTTCGGTTTTGGCTTTCTCTTTTCCCTCGCCCTCGGCGTTTGGACGGTGTGGACCATCTGGCGATCCGGGCGACGATGATCGCTTACAAAAAAGGAGTTTCAAATGTTTTTCAAAGATCCAGTATGCGGAAAACGCATCCAACGCGGCAAGGCTCATATTGTTATCGAATATGAAGGCGTGAATTACTTCCTTTGCTGCCCGAGATGTCAAACGGAGTTTGAACACAACCTCAAGCTATATGCCCGTCCCGAACTCGGCGAGAAGGCCAGGAAATTAATCCAAGTGCCTCATCGTCGCTATGTTTAGGGATGAAATAAGCTGACAGAGGATGTCTGATGAAAGGATGTTGTCATGGCACAAACTGTTTCGATTTCGAGTGTTGACCCTGTGATCCACCGCACGGTGGATTTGCTCGAACGTCTCTTTCCCGCGCCCCGCCATTTCGGAATCCGCTTGTGGGACGGGATGGAATTGCCCGCCGACGGGCATCCGACATTCAGCCTTGTACTCAACTATCCGAGCGCGTTGCGGCGCATGTTCAAGCCGCCCATCGAACTTTCACTGGGTGAAGCTTTCATCCTGAACGACTTCGATATCGAGGGAGATATCTTTTCCGCATTCCCGTTGATGGAGTCGATCGCAACGCGACCCCTTTCAGCGGGAGAAATCATCAGACTTGGACTCGGCCTCTCTGCGCTGCCCGCTGCCGGTCCCGCGCGAACGAAGGGGCGCGGCCCCGCACAGCTACGCGGCACAGTCCACTCGCGCGAGCGCGATCTTGCCGCAGTCCAATATCATTACGATGTCGGGGATGATTTCTATTCCTTGTGGCTCGACCGCAATCTGCAATATTCTTGCGGCTATTTTCCCACCGGCGTGGAAAATCTCGACGCTGCGCAGGAACAAAAGATGGAACACATCTGCCGCAAACTGCGGCTGAAAGCAGGTGAGTACTTGCTGGATATTGGCTGCGGCTGGGGCGGCCTGCCCATTTATGCGGCCAGCAAATATGGCGTTCGCGTCCTGGGACTCACATTGAGCAAGAATCAGGCAGCGTATGCCTACAAATGGATCAACCGTCTTGGTCTTGAGGAACAGGTTTGTGTAAAGCTGATGGATTACCGCGATTTGGAAGTCGAACCGTTTGACAAGATCGTGAGCGTGGGCATGTTCGAGCATGTGGGGCGAACGCATTTGCCCGAATACTTTGCACACGTTCATCACCTGCTCAAACCCGGCGGGCTGTTTCTCAATCACGGCATCTCGCGCCGCGCAGAGGGATCGGAGGAGAAGCAGAGTTACATTCAACAGCGCATCTTTGGACGCGGTGCCTTCCTGCAAAAATATATTTTTCCCGATGGTGAATTGACGCCTGTGAGTGATGTAAACGTCATGGCTGAAGATGCCGGATTTGAAGTGCGCGATTTGGAGAACCTGCGCGAGCATTATGCCCTCACATTGCGGAACTGGGTCAATCGCCTCGCGGCGCGGCGCGAAGAAGCGATTCACACCTCCGATGAAGTCACCTATCGCACGTGGCGGCTATATATGTCCGCTTCGGCATATGGATTCGAGTCGGGCAACATCAACGTCCACCAGACTCTGCTGGCAAAGATGACAAACGAGGGTAAGAGTAACGTGCCGTTCAGCCGCGCGGATTTGTATGTTTCCTGAGTAACAGGTATTTTCAAATGGTTGCTTTGCTGTTCGTTATCGCGTAAGATAAGCGAGCGCATCTTATTGTTATCTCAATATGGAGGCTAATATGAACTGGTCCTTTCGCATCCTCGACGTTGCCGGTATACCAATCCGCATCCATGTGACGTTCTTTCTCATCCTGCTGTTGGGTGCCTACCAGTGGGGAAGTATAACGGGTACACTGAACGGCGCGGTCTTCGGGATAGCGCTCATGGTGTTGCTCTTTGTGTGCGTGACTTTGCATGAACTGGGCCATAGTGTTGTTGCCAAATTTTTCGGTATCCCCGTCCGGCAGATCGTGCTTCTGCCGCTGGGAGGCATCGCGCAAATCACCAAGAATCCAGAGAAACCTTTGCACGAACTGCTCATCGCGATTGCCGGTCCGCTGGTCAATGTGGTCATCGCGATTCTGCTTCTCGCAACGCTGGGATTCTCCGCCGCGCCGCAGATGCTCACAGGCCATGGTCTATTGCCTGACACTATGAGCAATACACCTTCGCTCCTGACTTTACTGTCATGGCTGCTGATGGCCAACATCAGCCTCGCGATTTTCAACCTTATCCCGGCCTTCCCGCTCGACGGCGGACGAGTCTTCCGCGCACTGATCGCCATGTTCACTGGCTATCCTCAAGCCACACGCCTCGCCAGCGCCATCGGCCAATTCATTGCCATCGGCCTCGGTATTTATGGTGTGCTGATAGGAAACTTCATCCTCGTCCTTGTGGCAGTGTTCATCTTCTTCGGGGCCGGGCAGGAGTCGACCGAGACCGAGGCAAAAAACGTGTTGAATACGTTGCAAGTGGGCGATTCTTACAACAAGCATGCCCTGACGCTTGCCGTTGGCGACCGCGTGAGTCAGGCCGTGGATTATATTCTGACCAGTTATCAACCGGATTTCGCTGTGTTACAAGGATCAAGTCTGATTGGCATCGTCACTCGCGAGGATGTACTGAGGGCCTTGGCGAACATTCCCACTGACACCTTTGTCACCGAGATTATGGAGCGCGAGCTCCTGAAAGTGGAAGCAAGTCGGTCACTTGAAGAAGTACGCCGTGCTATGGCCGAGCAGGGTGTACGCATTGTTGCTGTCTACAACGCCGCGAATTATCTTGGCCTGATCAGTATGGAAGATATCGTTGAGGCATTTACCGTGCAAACGTTTGTAGAACGCCAAAAGCAATTGCGCCATGCACAGGCGAATGCCTGATGCCTTGACTGAACATGAAAGGAGTAATTCCGAGTGAAGACCACGGTCGTTCATCTTGAAGGAATCGAGTCGGTTCTTTCTGCCAACGGGGTTGAAAAGAAAATGTGCCGACATTCTGGCATTCATAAAGTGGAAGCCAACTTTATGACCGGCACCGCCACCGTCTATCACGATGATTCAGTGACGTTGGCGGAGATCAAACAATGTGTGGCGGATTGCGGCTACGGATGCGCTGGTGAAGCCGCGCCCGCTCACGTGGTCAAGCAGGGTGATCCGCCGATGGAAATGGCGCACGCGGGACATGCAATGCCAATGCCCGCCACGATGGCGGGTGAACATGCCGGGCATGATATGGCAGCGATTGGCGCTACTGGCGGCGAAATGGAATCCATGGCGCACGAAATGGGTCACGGCGCGGGCATGAGCATGGAAGGCATGGTGCGCGACATGCGTAACCGCTTCATCGTTTCATTCATCCTTGCCATTCCAGTCTTCCTCTTTTCGCCACTCTTCACCGACTTCTTCAAAGTTCAACTGCCCCTGCCATTCGGACTTTCGAATCAGGTCCTTTCATTCTTGCTTGCCACGCCCGCCGTGCTGTATGGCGGCTGGGTGTTTTACATCGGCGCGTGGCGCGGGCTGAAAAACAGTACGCTGAACATGGCTGTTTTGGTTACACTTTCAGTGCTGGCGGGCTATCTCTTCAGCGTCGCTGCCACGTTCCTTTTCAAAGGTGAAGTCTTTTACGAGGCAGCGGTATTATTACTCACCTTCGTTCTTTTCGGTCATTGGATGGAAATGCGCGCTCGCTCCGGTGCATCGCAAGCCATCCAAGCTCTGATGAATCTGGCGCCGCCCAAAGCCACCATCATTCGGAACGGCGAGCCGGTCGAAATCTCGACCTCGGACGTTCTCCTCGACGATATCGTACTCATCCGCCCCGGCGACAAGATCCCGGTGGACGGCGTCGTTACCGAGGGCGAATCGAACGTGGACGAATCCATGCTGACGGGTGAGAGTCTGCCCGTTAAAAAAGAAGTTGGCTCGTTAGTGGCAGGTGCGACGATCAACAAGACCGGCACGTTCCGCTTCCGCGCGACGAAGGTTGGCGCGGACACCGCGCTGGCGCAGATCGTCAAACTGGTGCAGATGGCGCAGAACTCGAAAGCCCCGTCACAACGATTGGCAGACCGGGCAGCACAGTGGTTGGTCGCTGCTGCTGTCATTTTCGGTGTGGCGACGTTCTTTGGATGGTGTTTCTTTGGTGGTCGTTACGTGCCTGCGGAGATGAGTCCAACAGTCTGGGCGCTCACGCTAGCAATCACCGTTGTGGTCATCGCCTGCCCTGATGCACTCGGTCTTGCCACACCAACTGCGGTGATGGTCGGCACGGGACTCGGCGCGCAGAACGGCATCCTGTATAAAAACGCCACCGCGCTGGAACAGGCCGCGAAACTGCAAGCTATCATCTTCGACAAGACCGGTACGCTCACGGAGGGCAAGCCGCAGGTGGTAGAGATAGTGACCAGTGATCAGTCGTCAGTAATCAGTGGCACTGATGAGTTTCTCAGGCTGGTCGCGTCGGCAGAGCAATCGTCCGAACACCCACTGGCACAAGCCATCGTGGACAAGGCTAAAGCTCAAAACCTAAAGATGGAACAGCCATCCGGTTTCGAGGCAATCCCCGGTCACGGCATGAAGGCGAAAGTCGCGGGCAGGAGCTTGCTCGTCGGCAATCGCAAGTTAATGCGTGACAACAAGATCACGATGGATGGTTACGAAGAACGCGCTTCATCGCTCGAAGGCGCGGGACGCACGG
>JAKAMM010000088.1 GCA_021812905.1 Chloroflexota bacterium
GATAAGCAGTTCATGAAGATCGTTTCACTGGCCCCCGAAGTGCTTTAGGCGGACGCAGGAGTAATGGTATGAAAGTAAAGATCCGTAAAGGCGATACTGTCGAAATCATCAGTGGCCGCCTCGAAGACAAAGGCAAACGCGGCGAAGTCATCAATGTGATGACCGATGATGACCGCGTGGTGGTGACTGGCGTGAACATCCGCACCAAACACCAGAAGCAGCAGCAATTGCAGAATGGCCGCCAGCTCAATCCGGGCCGCATTCAATTCGAAGGCACGATCCATATTTCGAATGTGATGCTGGTCTGCCCGAAATGCGGTGAAGCCGTACGCGTGGGTATTCAGCGCGATGAAATTGGCGCACACCGTGTTTGCAAAAGCTGTCAGCAGTTGATTGATTAGGCCGTGGAGCATCATGATGAATAATATGCAAGAGCGTTATCAAAAAGAGATTGCTCCAGCTCTGTTCAAGACATTCGGTTTCAAGAACGTGATGCAGATTCCGCACATTGAGAAGGTCGTGGTCAACATTGGTTTGGGAGAGGCGCTGGATAACCCGAAGGCGCTCGAATCCGCCGTGGCTGACTTGACGCAGATCACCGGTCAAAAGCCGGTGCTTACAAAAGCGAGGAAAGATATCTCCAACTTCAAGCTGCGCGCGGGCCGACTGATCGGCACCAAAGTTACCCTGCGCGGCGAACGCATGTGGTCGTTCCTTGACCGTTTGTTGAATATCGCGTTGCCGCGCGTGCGTGACTTCCGCGGTGTGCCGACAAATGCTTTCGATGGGCGCGGAAACTATACACTGGGTCTTAAAGATCAACTGGTGTTTCCGGAGATCGAGTACGACAAAATTGACAAATTGCGCGGCATGGAGATCACAATCGTGACATCTGCCAAAACCGACGAGCAGGCGCGGGCACTTTTGCAATTGCTTGGAATGCCGTTCAGCAAGAAGGAAGCATAATATGGCGAAGAAGTGTATGCAATTTCGTGAGCTCCGTCGGCGTAATGCCGTTCAAGTGCGCAACCGTTGTCAGCGTTGCGGACGCCCGCGCGGCTATATTCGCCGCTTCGGTCTGTGCCGCATCTGCTTCCGTGAACAGGCGTTGCAGGGCAAAATCCCCGGCGTCGTGAAGTCATCCTGGTAGGCGGAGGTAGATCATGGTTAATGATCCGATTGCTGATATGTTAACTCGCGTCCGCAACGCTGTGATGGCTGGACAAGCGCAGGTTGCAATGCCGAACTCCAAGATCAAGGTTGAGATAGCCAAGATCTTGAAGGATGAAGGATTCCTCGAGAACTTCGAGGTTGTGGATGGCGAAAAAGTGGAGCAGAAAATGCTTCGCATCAAGATCAAATACGTTGGCGAGCGCCGCGAGCGCCGTCCCGTTTTGAGCGGAATCGAGCGTGTGAGCACGCCCGGCCGCCGCATCTACACCAAGAAGATGGATATCCCTTGGGTTCTTTCTGGACTTGGTGTGGCCATACTTTCCACACCCAAGGGTGTGATGACCGGCGCGCGCGCTCGCCAATTGGGCGTCGGCGGCGAGATCCTCTGTAAAGTCTGGTAAAGGTAGGAGGTAAAAGTGTCTCGCATTGGTCGTATGCCGGTTGAAATTCCGGGTGGCGTGCAGGTGGAAGTCAAAGGTAAGAACGTTCGCGTGAAAGGGCCGAAGGGCGAACTTCAGCGCACGTTTTCCAATATTATTGGAATTGCGATGGAGAACAACCAGCTGGTCATCACGCGTAACTCTGACGAACCCGCTGAACGCGCTTTACATGGTACCACTCGCGCTGTGCTTGCAAACATGGTGCATGGTGTAAGCAAGGGCTTTGAAGTTGTTCTCGAAGTGGAAGGCGTGGGATATCGCGCCGAAATGGAAGGCAAGAATCTGTCCTTATACGTCGGGTACTCGCACCCGGTCAAGGTTGAACCCCCGGCCGGAATCTCATTCGAAGCGGATGCGAAAACCCGTCAGATCAAGATCATGGGTTTCGACAAGGAACTGGTCGGCCAGACCGCGGCAGATATCCGTAATGTGCGCCCGCCTGAACCTTATCACGGTAAGGGTCTGCGGTATCTGGGCGAACACATTCGCCGTAAAGCTGGCAAGGCCGGGAAAGGAGCCAAGTAAGCCATGGCTGTTAATAATCGTTCTGAAGCTCGCGTCCGCCGCCACAAACGCGTACGCAAGAATCTCTCCGGGAGCGCTCAACGCCCGCGTCTGGCAGTCTTCCGTAGTGTAACGGATATCTATGCCCAGGTCATTGATGATGCGGCGGGGCACACCCTCGTTTCCGCTTCTTCAATTGATAAGGATTTGCGTGAAAAAGTAAAGGGCCTTAAGAAATCAGAACAGGCGAAAGTGGTTGGCAAGGCCGTGGCGGAACGCGCCAAGAGCAAAGGTATATCAGCGGTTGTTTTCGACCGCGGCGGCTTCAAATATATGGGACGCGTCAAAGCGCTCGCTGACGGCGCGCGTGATGGCGGCCTGCAGTTCTAGGCCTTAGTGGAGTTTGATATGGCAGACGTTCAAAATACTGGCAAGCAAGAACAATACGAACAGCAGGATGCATTCGAAGAGCGCGTGATCGAGATTGCCCGCGTTGCAAAAGTGGTCAAGGGCGGCCGCCGCTTCCGCTTTCGCGTCACCGTTGTAGTGGGTGACCGCAAAGGCATGATTGGCATGGGCAGTGGCAAGGCCAATGCGGTGCCGGATGCAATGCGCAAGGCTTCCGAGCGTGCGCGCAAGAATTTACGCGCGGTCAATTTGGCCGGGACCACCATCCCGCACGAATCTCTCGGGCGAGTGGGCGGGGCGCGCGTTTTCCTGAAACCTGCCTCACCCGGAACGGGCGTGATCGCGGCAGGCGGCGTGCGCGCCGTGCTCGAAGTGGCGGGCGTGCGCGACATCCTAACCAAGTCTATGGGCTCGGCTAATGTATTGAATGTAGTGATGGCAACTTTCGCGGCTTTGGATGGGTTGAAGTCCGTTCAACAGGAAGCAGCCCGACGCGGCAAGAAGGTTGAAGAGTTGCTGCCGTTCTGGGAGCGGAGGAAGCAACATGCTTAAGAAAGAAACTTCCGGCAAGGTCCTGCGCGTGACGCTGGTCCGCAGTGCGATCGGTTTTACCAAGGACCAGAAAGCTACTGTGAAGGCGCTCGGTCTGCACCGTTTACATCAAACTGTCGAACACAAGGATACTCCTGCTTTGCGCGGGATGTTAACCAAAGTCATCCATCTTTTGAAGATCGAAGAGTAGGTTCAGATGAAATTAAACGATCTTGTGCCCAACGAGGGCTCCAAAAAGAATCGCAAACGCGTCGGGCGCGGTATTTCGGCCGGTCAGGGTAAAACTGCCGGACGAGGCACCAAGGGCGCGGGCGCTCGCTCCGGCGAAGGCGGACGTCTTTATCGTCAGGGCGGCAACCTGCCGTTCTATCGCCGCCTGCCGTTTATACGCGGTGAAGGTTTCACCCCGCCGAATCAACAGTCATTTAACGAAATCAACCTCGATCAGTTGTCCGAGGCATTTAAGGCTGGGGCTGATGTGAATCTGGAATCGCTTCAAGCAGCGCATTTGCTTCGGGATCCGAAAAGCCCGGTCAAAGTCCTGGGACGAGGCGAGATTAAAGTCGCGCTCAAGGTAAAAGTCCATCGTATCAGCGCAGGCGCCAAGTCGAAGATCGAAGCGGCTGGTGGTTCTGTCGAAGTGATCGAGTAATCGGGTCCGAGGAGATTTCTAATGAAATCGTGGTTTTCGGGTTGGCGCTTTATTTGGAAGTCGGAAGACATCCGGCGTAAGTTGCTGATCACCCTGGGGTTGTTGGTGCTTTATCGTGTTGCCGCTAATGTGGTTGCCCCGGGTGTGGATCATGCTACCTTGACTGCTTTCCGCAACGGCGGAACAGCCTCAGGCGGCTTCCTTAGTTTTCTTGACCTGCTGTCGGGAGGCACGGTTTCCAACTTCTCCCTGCTTTCGATGGGTGTATATCCTTACATTACTGCCCAGATCATTTTGCAGTTGCTGATCCCGATCATTCCCGCGCTTCAACGGCGCATGAACGATGATCCGCGTGAAGGACGCCAGTGGATGGATCGCTGGACATATTATCTGTCCCTTCCGATGGCTGCGCTTTCCGCGATCGGTCAGATCAACATTTTTAATTCCCTTTCCACTCAGGCGCTGGGTAAGCAAATTCTTCCATTTGGGTTTTCGGGAGATCTCCTGCTTCCATCTGTGACTGTTCTGACGGCAATGACCGCCGGAACGATGTTCGCCATTTGGCTGGGCGAGTTGATCTCGGAATACGGCATTCGTGGTCAGGGTCTTTCCCTGGTGATCTTTGCGGGAATCGTGGCGCGCATGCCTGCCAACCTGGCATCCTTATTGGCTGATCCATCAACTTTCTGGTTCATGTTGGTTTTCACCATTATTGTGATCGTGGCAGTCGTTTTTGCCATTGTTTATGTCCAGCAGGGACGTCGTAATGTTCCGGTCATGTATCCGGGCCGACGCATGGGAAGCCGCATGTCCATGCCGGTTAAGGGCACTCTCCCGCTGATGGTTAATCTGGCGGGCATGATCCCGTTGATCTTCGCCAGCGCACTTCTGCAATTCCCGGCCATCATTGCCAGCTATTTCACCAGTTCGAATACTGCATGGGTGAAGTCTTTTGCTCTTTCAGTTCAAAGCACATTAGGCGGAACTGGCACTAATAATTGGGTTTACTGGTTGCTATATTTCCTGATGGTTGTCTCGTTTACTTTCTTCTACACATCCGTTCTGTTTGAACAACAGAATTATGGCGATAACCTGAAGAAGGTCGGCGCGCAAATCCCCGGCGTGCATCCCGGCGAAGCTACCCAGAAATACCTCAATAAAGTTCAACAGCGTATCACCTTACCAGGGGCGCTCTTTCTGGGTCTGGTTGCTGCCTTGCCATTCTTTCTGAGCCGCTTATTGTCCCTGTTCAATATTGGACAGGCATCCTCTTCAGGTCTGTTCCTTGTCTCATCGGCAGGTTTGCTGATTGTGGTCGGTGTTGTGCGCGATATTTTCCTTAACATCGAAGCCGAGTTGAAACTTCACGGATATCAGGAATCACTTCTCGTTCGATAATAAATATCAGGAGCGAAGATGGCGCCCTACATCGTTCTGCTCGGCCCTCCCGGAGTTGGTAAAGGCACGCAGGCCAATATTCTGGCTGAAAAAACTGGACTGGCTCATATTTCCTCTGGAGACCTTTTTAGAGAGAACATTAAGAACGAAACGGATCTTGGAAAACTCGCCAAATCTTTTATTGATAAGGGTGAGTTGGTTCCTGACGATGTGACCATCGCTATGATCAAGGAGCGCCTCGCTCGCCCAGACTGTAAAGCGGGCGCCATTTTAGACGGCTTTCCCCGCACCCCGATACAAGCGGGCGCATTGCAGAAGATGCTGGCCGATTTCAAAGGTGATGTGGATGTTGTCCCTTTTATCAGCGCCGCGCCGGAAGTCCTGATCGAGCGCCTAAGCGGACGATGGACATGCCGCGCGCAGGGGCACATCTATCACCAAAAGTTTAATCCGCCCGCAGTCGCCGGTAAATGCGATGTGGACGGTTCCGAACTCTATCAACGCGATGACGATAAGGTCGAAACGGTTGCCCGGCGTATCAAGGTCTATCTTGAGCAGACGATGCCGCTGGTCGAATATTATCGCTCGCAAAAAAAATTAGTTGAAATTGACGGCACACAACCGATCGAGCTTGTCACGGATGTGTTGCTGTCTGAGATCAAGAAGTAGTTAATTATGAATTTTGGACGCCAGGTAAATGTTAAGACCAGTGAAGAACTTCAGACCATGCGCGCCTCGGGACGCATCAACGCCGAGGTCCTGGCGACCGTTAAAAATTTGATACAACCCGGCGTTTCAACAGCCGACCTCAACGCGGCTGCTGAGGAAGTGCTGAAGAAACACGGATGTTATTCGCCCTTCAAAGGATACAGTAAGCCGCCCTTCCCGGCATCGATCTGTACCAGTGTTAATGAAGAAATGGTTCATGGTATCCCCAGCAAGAAGCGCATTCTTCGCGAAGGAGATATTATCTCTGTAGATAGCGGCACGGTGTTCCAGGGCTTTGTGTCTGACTCAGCCTTCACGGCCGGGGTAGGGGAGATTTCTGAAGAGGCCAGGCGCCTTCTTGAAATCACCGAAGGCGCGTTGTACGCAGCAATCGATAGGATGCGCGTTGGCAACCACACAGGCGATATCTCGGCTGCGATACAAGATTACGTCGAGGATCGTGGCCTTCACGTTACGCGTGAATATACCAGCCATGGCGTTGGACGGCAGATGCACGAAGGGCCCATGGTGCCGAATTTCGGTTCCGCGGGAACCGGCCTGCCTCTTCGTCCGGGAATGACCATCGCAATCGAGCCTATGGTTTTGATCGGGACGCATGAAACCCGCGTCCTGCGTGACCGGTGGACGGTAATCTCGGCAGACAAGTCATTGACGGCTCACTTCGAGCATTCAGTGGCCGTCACCGAAGGAGCCCCCCTTATCCTGACTGTCCCATGATGATTTGTCTGGAGATGCTGTTTTCACTGGACGGAACAAGCAACAACCTGTATAATACTGCGTCTTTGGTTGCACCAAGTAAGTAAGGAGTAGTTATCATGAAAGTATCACCTTCGGTTCGCAAGCGATGTGCCAAGTGCCGTATTGTTCGGCGCAAGGGGACGGTCTATATCATTTGCGAAAATCCAAAACATAAACAGCGACAGGGTTAGTATCAGCTATGGCGAGAATTGAAGGCGTTGACCTGCCCCGCAATAAGCGGGCTGAAGTGGGCTTGACCTATTTGTTTGGCGTCGGCCCGACGCGTTCGCGTGAAATTTTGGCCGCGACCAAAGTCAGTCCTGATACCCGTATCAAGGACCTGACCGAGGCCGAGGTCGCCGCGATCCGCGAATTTGTATCGAAGAACTATAAAGTGGAAGGCGATCTGCGCCGTGAACAGCAGATGAACATTAAGCGCCTGATCGAGATCGGCTCTTATCGTG
>JAKAMM010000089.1 GCA_021812905.1 Chloroflexota bacterium
TTCCGTGCCCGCGATCTTGGATGTGTAGCCCGAAACAAATTGATACAGCGCTTGATTCGGAGTCAGGTGCGCGATGGGCGGCATCACACCGGACGCATCACAGGTCAGGAAAATAATATTTTTCGGATGTCCGGCTTTTTTCTCAGGGACGGCATTATCAATAAACTCAAGCGGATACGATGCACGCGTATTTTCGGTCAACGTATCATCATCGAGATCAATGTAGCGCGTCACCGGATCGAACGTAACATTTTCCAGAATGGTGCCAAATCTTTTTGTGGTCGCGTAAATCTCCGGCTCGGCGGCCGCGGACAGGCCGATGACTTTGGCGTAGCATCCGCCTTCAAAGTTGAAAACGCCGTCGTCGCTCCAGCCATGCTCATCGTCCCCGATCAGGCGGCGTGTGGGATCCGCCGACAGCGTGGTCTTGCCCGTCCCGCTGAGTCCAAAAAAGAGCGCGACATCGTCCGCATCTTTTGGATTCACATTCGCCGAGCAGTGCATCGAAAGCACACCTTCGAGCGGCAGAAGATAATTCAAGATCGTGAAGACCGATTTCTTGATCTCGCCTGCATACGCGCTGTTGCCAATGATGGCAAGTTTCTTTTCAAACGAAAGGCAGATAAAAGTTTCGCTGGCTGTATTATCAATTGCAGGAATACCTTTGAACGACGGCATGGCAATAATCGTAAACTCAGGCACGAAGCGTTTATATTCTTCGAGCGATTGCGGCGTTAAAAACATATTGCGGACAAACATGCTGTGCCACGCCAGCTCGGTCACGATGCGAACGGGCAAGCGGTATTTTTCGTCGGCGCCCGCGTACACATCCTGGACGTACACATCGCGTCCCTGTAAAAATCCCAACATGCGATCATACAGCGCGTCGAATTTTTCCGGCGCAAACGGACGATTGTACACGCCCCACCAAACATGTCCTTCGCTTGAAACTTCGCGCACCACAAATTTATCCGTCGCCGCGCGCGCGGTGTGCTTGCCGGTGTTGACCACAAACGACCCGCCGACAGACGTTGCACCTTCACCGCGAAAGACGGCTTCCTCGTACAAAGCCTCAGATGTTAAATTCCAATAAGCCAAACGCAAATTACCCACGCCCTGATTCGATAAGTTGTAATCCGCCTTGCGCGTTTGCGCGATAGATTCGGCTGGAGTTTTGATATTCAATAAGTTATTCATAGCCAGTCTCTCACCATCTTTTTATCGCCAATATAAATTTCATTCGGGCTAGAAGAATCGAGCGCCCACTTAATTCGCGCGATGCCCTCCGTCACGTCTTTCACCGTTCCGCTGAACGACAAACGAATGTGTCCTTCCATGCCAAATTCTTTTCCCGGCACGGTCACGACCAGCGCTTTTTGCAAAAGGAATTTTGAAAGCTCGACTGAATTTCCATTAAAGGCGCGCAGGTCAGGCATGGCATAAAAAGTTCCATCCGGCGGGATGAGGCGCGCGCCGTTGAACGATTTCATTTCCTGCAACAACACATCGCGATTATTTTGGATTTGCAATCTGATCGCCTCCACCACGGACTGCAAGCCGTTCAGCGCGCCCTCGGCCGCCGCCTGGCTGACGGGGCTGACGCCCGACGTCATCTGCGCGGTGACGTTGGTCATCACGCGCACAAGCTGGCGCGGAGCCACCACCCATCCCACGCGGAAACCGGTCATGCCGTAAACTTTCGCCACGCCGTTGACCACGATCACATGCGTGTCTTCAACCTCGTTCTTCGTGAAGCGATACGCCGGAACTGCTTCTTTTTTGTCAAAGGTCAGTTTGTGATAGATGTCATCACAAACCATGAAAATTCCTTTGCGTTCACAGAAACTCACCAGCTTCTCGATCAACTCCGGCGGATAAATTGCACCGGATGGATTGTTCGGACTGTTGACAATGATCGCCCGCGTGTATGAAGTCACGGCTTTCTCGATATCCTCGAAGTGCGGTGTGAATGTTCCATTTTCAGGAGTCACGATCACTGGTTTTCCCAAACACATCTTAATGATCTCAGGATACGAGACCCAATATGGAGCCAGCACGATCACTTCATCCTGTGGATTCAAAATGGAATAAAAAATATTGAAGAGCGATTGCTTGGCACCGTTGGTCACGATCACATTTTCGGGCGCAACCAGCCGGTCATAATTTTCTTCGGTGTAGCGGATGATCGCCTTCTTGAGTGAAGGCACGCCATCTGCTGGCGTATATTTCACTTCCCCGCTCGTCAACTTTGCCGCCGATGAAAGAATTGCGCTCATCGGCGTTTTATTTTTGGGTTCGCCGATTCCCAAATGGATCACCGCTTCCCCGCGCTCACGCAACAAACGCGCTTCTTCGTTCAACGCCAGGGTCGGTGACTCGGCGATTTCACTGGCAAGTTTGCTCAGCTTCATTCCGATTCTCCTTTTAGAAAAAATAAATCTGGTCAGGATGATCCTGACCAGATAACATTCACCACTTACACAAACAGAACCGCATCAACTTTCGCGGCAACGTTGACGGTGTTGATGTCAATCAAATTGCTCACGCCGTGATTATACTCGTTATTCCAGCGCAGAAAAATCGGCGGGATTACCTAGCGGGAAGCCCGCCGTCGAAGAATCAATGCGGCGGATCAGCCCGATGAGAACGCTACCGCTTCCCACCTCGACGAAGGACCGCATCCCGTTTCCGATCATTTTCTGCACTAACTCCGTCCAGCGCACGCGCGATTGCATCTGCGCCTTGATGTCGGCGCGCAATTCGTCCGCGGTTGTCATGACTTTCGCGTGGACATTTCCAAACACCGGAATCAATGGGGCACTTATGACTGCCGCGTCAACTGCGGCATTCCATTCCGCTTGAATGGAATCCATCAATTGAGAATGCGCCGCAATCGAAACGGCCAGCGGCAAAGCGCGTTTTGCTCCGGCAGTTTTTGCGCCAGCCATCGCACGTTCGACGGCAGCCTTCGCACCGGAGATGACAACCTGTCCTGGACAATTATCGTTTGCAACTTGAACAGACTCGCCTTCCTTACTGGCCTCCGCGCAGACTTTTTCGAGCGCGGGAATATCGAGATTCAAAATAGCGGCCATGCTGCCGGGATTCTTCTCGCCAGCCTTTTTCATCAACTCGCCGCGCGTGCGAACCAGTCGCAGGCCATCGAAAAAAGATAAGGCTCCAGACGTGGCCAGAGCCGACAACTCGCCGAGGGAATGTCCGGCCAGCGCGACCGGTTTGAGGTCCAGGAAAAGATGCGTGAAGACTCGCTGAGCCGCGAGAGAATGCACATACAGCGCGGGCTGGGTGTTGAGCGTGTCGTTCAAATCTGTATCCGGCCCATCCCACATGATTTTGGATAAAGCAAAGCCAAGAAGAGAGTCGGCTTCTTCAAATGTCTGCTTTGCAATTGGAAATTGCGCGGCGAGATCGCGCCCCATACCCACAGTTTGTGAGCCTTGCCCGGGAAATACAAAAGCGGTCGTTTTGGAATCAAGTTTCATAGAACACCTCAGAAATCAACCTTGCGAAGGCATAAAAACCTTCGCAAGGTTCTTTGACAAAATAAACACAAACGAGCCGTGTTCGTCACGGCTCGTTGCAAATTACTCAGGGTTTTGCTTTTCTTTCTTGATCTCGATCACTTCGCGGCCCATGTACTGCCCGCAGTTCGGGCAGACCGTGTGCGGAAGTCGCATCGAGCCGCAATTAGCGCAAGCCACAAGATTGCGCCCTTGCAAAGCATCATGGGCGCGACGGCGATCGCGGCGGCCCTTGGAATGTTTGCGCTTGGGATGTGGTGTCATGACTTTCTCCTTTACATACATCGGACGGGCCATTGCCCGTCCATACGATTTCTAATCAAGCGGGCAGATTATACGTGTATCAGGCAGTGACGTCAAGCCCGAAACGTTGTAGAATCAATAACATGGAAGTGCAGATCGCGGTTGCCAAGATCAACAAATATGCCATCTCCGAAAGCGGCGACACCCTGGAAGTAGTCGAACGTCCGAACGGCGGGCTTTCGGTTGTGTTGGCTGACGGACAAACTTCGGGACGCGGTGCGAAAGCTGTTTCGATGATGGTTGTCCGTAAAGTGATCGGCCTGCTGGCTGAAGGTGTGCGCGATGGCGCCGCGGCGCGCGCCGCGTCAGATGCGCTTTACACCGACAAACAAGGCAAGGTGATCTGCACACTCAACATTGCTTCGGTGGACTTGCACAGCGGTACGATCGTCCTGACGCGCAACAATCCTGCACCGATTTTTATCTCGCGCGGCAATCAGATCGATTGTCTCAGCGCCGAAAGCGTTCCGCTTGGCGCATCGCGTGATGTGCGCCCAGTCATCACAGAGATCGAACTCGAAGCCGGACTGACCATTGTCATTTACACCGACGGTTTAACTCATGCAGGCGAAAGGCGCGGCCAGCCGATGGATGTCTGTGAGACGATCCGCTCTTTGCAGGAAGAACAGGATCCGACGCCACAAGAACTGGCTGACGAATTACTTGCCTATGCGGTCAAACTGGACGATGAGCGGCCAGCCGACGACATCAGTGTTCTCGTCCTGAAAGTTTCCGCGCGCCGCGGCGACGATGTGCGCCGCATGTCTGTTCGCCTGCCGATTTCTTGATATGAGAAAATCCAATTGGGTTGGGCTGAGCATTTGAGATTTCGAGTCGTCGAAAAATTGTATTATGAAATGAAGGAGCAGGTTATTGACATGGAACAGAGATGCCCAACGGACAGCGTGATAATCGACAACGGAGAAGTGCTGGCCATACACGGTGATCTGCAGCAACTTGGCAATTTGATGTACGATAATGGATGAGCCTGGAAGTAAACGATTTCTGATCGGCATTGTCGGCCCATGCGGCGCCGGTAAATCAACGCTCATTGCGGGGTTGAAAAGCATCGGTTTTCAATGCCGACACATCGCGCAGGAACACTCCTACGTCCCGGCCATGTGGCAAAAAATCACCAATCCTGATGTTCTGATTTTTCTAAACGCATCATTTGAAGTATCCACCCGCCGCCGAAAACTTAACTGGACAGAGGCCGATTACGATGAACAACAACGCCGTCTTAGCCATGCCCATCAACATGCCGACTTGCTCATCGAAACAGATGCCCTCACCACAGACAAAGTCCTGGAAAATGTGCTCGAATTCCTGAAACACAAAAACTAATCCAAAGGAATCTAAACGTGATGCACCAGATTCCTCTCGTTCATAGTATAATCACGCCGCGCCAGCCAAAAGCTGGTATTTTTTTGGACGGAGTAAACCATGAATCGTAGCCGAAACAACTGGCTGATCGTGATGATAGTTGTCCTGGTCGCCTTTTCACTATGGGTGGACCTTAGCAAGAACATCACGATCCAGAATCCCCTCAACAATACTACTCTCGTTAACCGCAATACCGATATTCGCCTGGGCCTTGATCTACGCGGCGGTCTTCAAACCCTGCTTCAAGCCGACGTGGCCAATTGCGCATCAGTAAAAGCGGCCGACCTGGAAACCACTCGAACCATTCTGCAGAACCGCGCCAATGCGCTCGGCGTCAGCGAGATCACCATGCAAACCGCAGGCAATTGCCGCATCGTGGCCGAATTCCCCGGTATCAGCAACCCCGAAGAAGTTGTGGCCGCCTTGCAACAGACTGCCCTGCTTGAATTCATAGATGCCGGCGACACGCCACTCACGATCGGAACAAAAGTTCAAACAGATTATGGTCAGGCTTCAACAACCACGCAACCCACAGTGACACCTGCGGCGGCGACTGCCACGCCAAGCGCAACGGCCACGTCCACCGCCTCACCAACTCCCGCACCAATTGTCTACCACACTGTTATGACCGGAGCCGCATTAAGCACAGTTGGAGTACAGGTAGGCTCGAAACCCGGCACCTATCAAATTTCCTTCACGCTCAAACCCAATTCCACACAACTATTCGCAGATTACACTTCATCCCACATTGGAAAAATTCTCGCTATCGTTCTCGATAAGAGCGTCATCTCCTCGCCGTCTATCCAGAGCGCTATTACAGGCGGAGACGGCTCGATCACGGGTAGTTTCACATCTGCTGAAGCCAACTCACTGGCAGTCCAACTTCGCTACGGCTCCCTGCCTGTGCCTGTAAAAGTTGTCGAAAGCCAAACGGTCGGTGCAACGCTTGGAGAAGATTCAGTCCGCAAGAGTCTGACGGCGGGCGCAATCGGCCTGGCTGTGGTTATCCTGTTCATGGCATTTTATTATCGTCTGCCCGGCGTCATCGCTGACCTTGCCCTGGTGACCTACGCCTTGGTTTCCTTCATGCTTTTCAAGATGATTCCCATTACATTGTCGCTGCCTGGCATTGCCGGTTTTATCTTGAGTATAGGTATGGCAGTAGATGCAAACGTCCTGATCTTTGAACGTCTCAAAGAGGAACTGCGCGCCGGCCGCACACTTAGCCAGGCCATTGAGCTTGGCTGGAGCCGCGCCTGGCCATCCATACGAGACTCAAACTCATCCACGCTGATTACGTGTCTCATCCTGTACGTTTTTGGCAACAGCTTTGGCGCCAGCATGGTAAAGGGCTTCTCGATCAACCTTGCTCTTGGCGTAGTTGTCTCGCTCTTCACTGCCATCATCGTGACGCGCACCTATCTGCATCTGGTACTCGACAACCTAAAACTCGGCGAGCACCCGCGTTGGTTTGGGCTTTAGGAGTAGGAGAACACTATCATGAACATCATCAAGAATCGCTATCTTTACTTCCTGATCTCCCTGCTGGTCATCGTGCCGGGTATCGTCTTTATGGCCCTGCATTGGGCAAGCACCAAGGAAGGCCCATTGGCCCTCGGCATTGACTTCAAAGGCGGTTCCCTGCTCGAAATTCAATTTGCAGGAACACGTCCTTCGATCAGCGACGTGCAGACCGTCTACAATCAATTCTCCACTGCCGCACAACCTTTGAACGATCCGGTCATTCAGCCGCTCGGCACAGATTCATTCTCGATCCGCTCCAAACAAATGGACGATGCCACCAAAGGCAAG
>JAKAMM010000090.1 GCA_021812905.1 Chloroflexota bacterium
GCCAAGAACGCCGATGACAACAGAGAGCCAATTGGTTTGGATAGACAAAGAAGAGATGATTAATACAAGGCCGATGCCCATCATGTAGGGCCACCATAAAAAGCCAAAGATGCGTTCGCCGCGAATAACTAATGGAAAGCCAAGTCCGATGATGAGAAGAGTAAGGATGCCGATGAGGATGCCAAAGAAGTTCATGAAAACCTTTTTTTAACCACGAAGGACACGAAGGAGCACGAAGAGTTTAATTTTGATTCGCATTGACAGGTTTACCTGTTGGTTCCCGTTTCAACAGATCATGAGTTGTTGCGTGAGAGTCAGGTTCTGCCAGGATGCGCGCGTGGCGCGGATTGTTGGGGTTGGCAGGCGCATGTCCCTTGCGGATGCGTTTCTGCTGGCGGGTGATTTCGAATGCGTCGAAGAGCAGGGTGATGCCTAAAATACCAAGAGCAGTTGTAAGTTGCAGGTTGAAGGTTGAAAGAGAGAACCACTCGCAAGTGATGCCAAGTATGGCCAAGATCACTGTCGGAAGCCAGATGATCGGCAAGATGAATTCAATCTTGCGGACAGTGACATGTCCAATCCATATACTGAGGAAGGCGGTGATGGCGGCAGTGAGTCCAAGTGTGTTGATTTGCATGTTTATGTCCTCACCCTACCCTTTCCCGCGGGGAGAGGGAATACTCATGCACCATATCCACCACAGCCTTCACATTATCAACAGGCGTGTTTTGCAAAATGCCATGTCCGAGATTGAAGATGTGACCAGGTCGTCCATTCGCACGGCGAAGAATATCGTGGACGCGCTTTTTGATCTCAGGAAGCGGCGCAAAGAGCAGGGCGGGATCAAGATTCCCTTGAACGGCGACATCATCACCAAGTAGTTTCCAGCCATCGTCCAGCGGGATGCGCCAGTCGAGTCCGATCACGTCGCCGCCCGCGCGTTTCATCAAAGGCAGGAGAGTCGTCGTATTTGTGCCAAAGTGAATGACGGTCACGTTTTCTTTTTTTGCGGCTTGCAAAACTTTTTGCGAATATGGCAGGACAAATGTTTTGTAATCCTGCGGGCTTAGCGCGCCGACCCACGAGTCAAAGATCTGCACGATTTGCGCGCCCGCACGGATCTGTGCCACGAGATAATCTGTCAGCACCGCGGAAAGTTTTTCCATCAGCGCGTGCCACGTTTGCGGATCGGAGTACATCATTGTTTTTGTTTTCAAAAACTCGCGCGAGGAACCGCCTTCGATAATATACGAAGCAACAGTGAACGGTGCGCCGCAGAAGCCGATGAGCGGGGTTTCTTTGAGTTCGCCGCGCAGAATTTTGATCGCATCCAGCACGTATTTCAAATCTGTTTCCGGATTCACGGGGCGCAGATTTTTTACATCATCCATCGTGCGGACAGGATTCTGTAGAACAGGTCCTTCGCCTTTTGCAAACTCCAAGCCAACGCCGAGCGGAATGGCGGGCAGGAGAATGTCAGCGAAGAGGATTGCTGCATCCACGCCGAGGGCACGGACAGGTTGCAGTGTCACTTCGGCAGCAATCTCGGGATGATGACAAATTTCGATCAGTGAATACTTCTCACGGATGGTGCGATACTCTGGCATGTACCGTCCAGCCTGGCGCATGAACCAGACAGGGGTGGAGTCGTTTGGTAAACGGCGGCAGGCGCGGAGGAAGGATGATTCGAGATTCGATATTCGAGAGTCGGGGGTCGGGAGTTGAGTCACTGTATTCATGGTTTGTCCAATTTACGATTCCCGATTCCCGCTGACCAATACGCACGCAGGATCGCTTTCCAGATAATCACCCGTGATTCCATACGCGCGGCCGCGTTGACCGCCGCACACGTCGCGGTATTCGCAGGTCCCGCACACGCCTTTGTATTTATCGGGGTTGCGCAGGTCTTTGAAGATTTGCGAGTTGCGATAGACATCCACGATATCGTGCTCGCGCACCATGCCCGCGGTGATGGGGAGAAATCCGCTTGGTTGAATTTCGCCGATATGCGAGATGAACAAAAAGCCGTTGCCATCGTTGACGCCTTTGGTGGGACGATGAAGTCCGTCTGCGTATTGGAAGCCCGCGCTTTGGAACGTGACGGGTTTGCCAGTATTTTCGGCGCGCTTGCGTTCAATTGCCACACGGCGATACATCGGCGCGGCAGTGGCTTTGATGTCAAAGGGCGCGGTCTGGGCAAGATCGTACAGCCAGTTGAAAACCTTCTCGTGCTGCTGGGCAGAGACCATCTGCTCGGCCATGGCGCGTCCCGTGGGGACGAGGAAGAACACCGACCATTGCACCGCACCGACTTCCTGAATGAACGGAACCATCTCGTGCAGAATGTCCACGTTGTGTTTGGCAACCGTCGTATTGACCTGCACGCTTAGACCCGCATCATGTGCGCGATGGAGCGTGTCCATTGTGCGTTGCCACGAGCCTTTGACCTTGCGAAAGTCATCGTGGATTTCCGAGCGCGGCGCGTCGAGCGACAACGCCACACGGCGAATGCCCGCTTCACGCGCCTTTTCGAGTCGTTCCTTCGTTGGCAAAGCGGTTGCGGTGGGCGTGAGCGAACAGCGCAGTCCGCGCTCGGCGGCGTAAGCGATCAACTCAAAGAGATCGGGTCTCATCATCGGGTCGCCGCCCGTGAAGATCAAAATGGGGTTATTGCCAAACGCGGCGAGCCGTTCGATCAATGCCTTGGCTTCGTCCGTGGAAAGTTCACGCGGATCGCGGTGATGTTGCGCGTCGGCGCGGCAATGCACGCAGGCATAAGCGCAGGCGCGCGTCACTTCCCATGCAATCGTAAAGGGCGCCATATCAAAGTCTGCATGAACCATGCGTTCGTTTTGATATTGCCGCTCGGCGGCGGCACGTTCGCTCAAGTTCGGTAAAGTCATTGGAGTCTCCGTAATCTCGTTTGAAAGTTTGAATGTTGGCAGGTTTGAAAGTTGAAACCTGTAAACATGTCAGCCTTCTAACCTGCCAACCATCTTGCGGCATCCAGCGCGTGATACGTAATAATCACATCTGCGCCCGCGCGCTTGATCGAAGTCAACGTTTCGAGCGTGACCTTGGCTTCATTCACCCAGCCATTCGCGGCGGCGGCTTTGATCATCGAGTATTCGCCGCTGACGTTATACGCCGCCATCGGCAATTCAGGGAACGCGTCCTTCACCACGCGGATCACATCGAGATATGCCAGCGCAGGCTTGACCATCAACATGTCCGCGCCTTCGTCCACATCCAACGCGGCTTCGCGCAGCGCCTCGCGCACGTTGGCGGGATCCATCTGATGAGACTTCCTGTCGCCAAACTTCGGTGCGCCCTCTGCGGCTTCGCGGAACGGACCATAAAATGACGAAGCATATTTCACAGCATACGACAAAATGGGCAGATGTTCAAATCCTGAAATATCCAACCCTTCACGAATCGCCGTCACCATCCCATCCATCATGCCGCTCGGCGCGACAATGTCCGCGCCACATTCGGCGTGCGAAATCGCAACCTTCGCCAGCACATCCAGCGTCGGGTCGTTCAGCACGTAACCTTCAGGCAAGTGCGCGTGAGGACGGGTTGCCAACCCGTCGCCACTTACATTCAAAATCCCACAATGCCCGTGGTCGGTGTACTCACACAAACACACATCCGTCACCACAACCATCTCAGGGATTTCTTTTTTGATGGCGCGAATTGCCTGCTGGACAATTCCATCTTCCGAGAAATTTTCCAGCCCAATCGGATCCTTCTCCGCGGGGATTCCAAACAGGATGACAGCGTTCACGCCCGACCTCGCGGCAGCTTCCGCTTCACGAACACTTTCTTCGACTGACAGTTGATACACGCCCGGCATCGAGAGGATCTCGCTTCGACCCTCGCTACGCTCGCCATGCCGCACGAACAGCGGATAGATAAAGTCGCGCGCGTTGAGTTCGGTTTCGCGCACCATGGCACGGATGGCAGGTGTAGCGCGCAAACGTCTTGGACGATGAACGATTTCCGATTTCCGATTAACGATTAACGATTGACGATTTTCAAGTTCAAGCAGAGTCATAATATCTCCAAGTTGCTTATGATTTGGATCAGTCCTTCAGTTGTATATTCTTTCGCGACCACAAGATTGGATAATCCTTCGTCCCGCGCGGCCTTCTCGGTGACTGGACCAATGCAGGCAAACCGCGGATTGTTTGGCAGGTTCAATGGGTCGAGTTTATTTTGGCGCATAATGGCAATAAAGTTTTCAACCGTTGACGCGCTGGTGAAGGTGATGACATCCACACCCAATTTCAGCGCGGCGAGACCATCGGCGTCAGGTTGCGTGGGTAAAGTTTTGTAAACGGAAATTTCATGTGCCGTACCACCCGCTTCGACAATCGCCGCGGGCAAATCTTTGCGCGCGATCTCCGCGCGTGGGAGCAAGACCCATTTATTTTTCAAATCACCCAGCCCAGGCAAAATGGCTTCGGCTACATATTCTTGGGGAATGAAGTCAGGCTCGATATTATGTTTGCGTAACGCCTCGGCGGTTTTGGGGCCGATGGCGGCGATACGAGATAGGGGCGACCCGTCATGATCGTCAAACGCTCTGGCTGAACCAGGAAGGGTCGCCCCTACTACAGGTAATCGTTCAAATATCACATTCACCGCGTTGACCGACGTAAACACAACCCAATCGTATTTTGCAAAAATTTTCATCGCGTTATCGAGTTCAGCATTATTTTCCATTGGACGTATTTCGATTACAGGAAAATAAATTGGCTCAAAGCCAGCCATTTTCAAGGCTTCACCAAAAGATTCGGATTGCGCGCGGGGACGGGTTATCAGGACTTTCATAGTAATCAGTTGTCAGTGAACAGTGATCAGTTTCAAAATTTCGCTCGCACCTTGTTGAATGGCTTTTTGCGCGAGTTCATTTCCAAGTTGGAGCGCGTCTGCGCCTTGACCAGTGACTTTGATAATTTTCTTTCCATCTTCCGAAATTACCAATCCCATCAAACTGATCATTGATGGCTGATCACTGATTACTGCATAAGCCGCGACAGGCACAGAACATCCGCCGCCGAGTCCGCTTAGGAAGGCGCGTTCGGCAGTAACTGCCTTCCGGGTGGAGTCGTTTTCCAGTGCGGCGAGCAGGCTAAGGGTAGTCTGATCGTCGGCACGACATTGTATAGCCAGCGCACCTTGTCCGGGCGCAGGCAACACGACATCCAATGGAATCCATTCTGTTACATGTTGATCCAACCCCAAACGAGTCAATCCCGCGCCAGCAAGAACGATCGCGTCATATTGACCATCCAAGGCTTTGCGGACGCGCGTGTCCACGTTGCCACGCAGGGATTGAACGCGAAGGTCGGAGCGTAGGGAAAGGACTTGGGACGCGCGGCGCAGGCTCGAGGTCCCGATTGAAGCGTTTGTAGGTAACGTCGAAAGTGTGTAACCGCGCGCGGAAATCAAAGCGTCGCGCACTTCGGCGCGCGTTGGAATACCTCCAACGGTTAATCCTGTCGGATTTTCAACGGGCAGGTCTTTGAGCGAATGTACGGCGCAATGTACTGTGCCGGAAAGCAATTCGCTTTCGAGTTCCTGTGTGAAGAGTCCCTTGCCGCCGATTTCCGGCAAAGGCTTATCGAGAATTTTGTCGCCTTGCGTGGTAATAAATTTTTCTTCACAAACAAGATCAGGATGAGCCGTTTGTAATGCGGCGATAACCCATTGGGTTTGCCAGCGAGCCAGGGCAGAGGGACGAGTTGCAAAAATTAGTTTCATGTTCAATCAGCCGCCTAGGAGGTAACGGGGGATGTATCCGAATAATGATTGGAAGTCTGGTTTTCCAGACCGAAGAGGGAACGCGCCAGAGCGGCATATTCGGCTGCGTTGGGCAAGGTCGCTTCAGCGCGCAAACGGTTCGTGGGATGATCGAGCATCTTTTTCACCAAGGCTTGAGTCAATGCTTCAATGCGTGTACGCTGTTCGTCCGTTAGATCTGGTAGGCGCCGTAATGTTTTTTGAAGTTCAGTCTGGCGGATCATCTCTGCCTGCTGGTGCATATCCGTGATCAGAGGCAGCATATCCAGCGACTGCAGGAAGTTCATAAATTTGGCTTCCTCTTCAGCAAGGATCGTTTCAACATGCGGTATCTCCGCAGTTCGTTCTGCCAGCGATTGTTCAAGATGTGCGTTTAGATTATCAATGTCATACAGGTGAACATTTGGAATATTTCCCACTTCAGGATCTATATCGCGAGGAACAGCAATATCGATCAATATCAGCGGACGATTTGGGCGCTGTTGCATTGCTGTTGCGACCATATTTGGATGAACGATCATGTGCGGCGCGCCAGTGGATGTAATCAGAATATCAGTGCGAGCAAGGACTCGTTCCAGATTTTCAAATGTATCCACTTTTGCATTCCAGCGATCGGCAAGGTCATGCGCGCGTTGCAGGGTGCGATTAATGACGGTCAATCCATTGACATCGCGTTTTCGCAATGCCTCAACGGCTAGTTCTGCCATCTCACCGGCGCCAAGAATTGTTACTTGGGCGTTTTGCAGGTCACTTACGGAATATTCACACACCCCGGCGGCCAGCGAAGAAACCGAAGTGGGGTTGCGGCTGATGGCTGTTTCTGTGCGCGCACGCTTCCCTGCGCGGATCGCAGATTGAAAAAGACGCGATAACAACGGACCTGATGCGCCAACGCCACGCGCTAATTCCAAGGCGTGAACAACCTGCCCCAAAATTTGAGGTTCGCCGATGACGAGCGAATCCAATCCGGCGGCGACGTCGAATAAATGATGAACGGTCTCCGCGTTGGTATAGCGATATAAATGTGAATCCAGCTTGTTGATTGGTGTGCCGTGAGTATCAGATATGAGATTTTCCAGCCCGGCAAACGACTTGCTGCTTGACACGGCGTAAATTTCGATCCGGTTACAAGTGGAGATGATGATAATCTCTGCAATAGTATCTGCAACTCCT
>JAKAMM010000091.1 GCA_021812905.1 Chloroflexota bacterium
TCGAACGGGTTTGCCCGTCTCGTTGTTGGTGTGTCCGCCAAACGGTCGCTGAGAGATACGGCCATCGGGAGTGCGGTCGAAGGGCAGGCCCATGTGTTCGAGTTCGAGCACTGCTTCGGGCGCTTCGTAACACATGAACTCGATGGCATCCTGGTCGCCGAGATAATCCGAGCCTTTGACCGTATCGTAGGTATGCCAGTCAGGATTATCTCCTTCGAGGTTGCCGAGTGACGCGGCAATGCCGCCTTGCGCCGCGCCGGTGTGCGAACGTGTGGGATACAACTTACTGATGACCGCAGTCTTCGCGCCGCGTGAGGCATAGAGACCCGCCATGAGTCCCGCACCACCCGCGCCGATGACGACCACGTCAAATTGATGAATATTCGCCATGAATAACTCCAAACTCAACCACAAAGGTCACGAAGGTCACAAAGGGAAAAAGCACAGTTTTCAGAACTCTTTTCCTTCATAGACCGCCTGCCCTTCGTTCTTTGAGGGTTGCGATCTTTGTGGTTAAAAATATTTTTACGAAGTCCAGATAACATAAATCGCAATGACATTCACAACCAGCGCATACGTGATGATCCCATTGCGGAACCAGCGTCGCGCAAATGGGGTCGCGAAGAAGTCGTCAATGATTTCAAGCACGCCGTGGACGCCATGCCCCGAGACGACCAACACAAAGGCAATGACCATTAACTTAGCGAGCCCAGTAATCCAAATCGTCCCGACCAATGGATTCGCGTTGGCATTGGGGAAAAACGCCCAGAGTAAAATGTCCGCCAGGTTGGAGTGCATTTTCTGGCTCATGATCAGTGCGCCGATAAAGCCGGCAATGACGAAAGCATACATCGCCAGCGCAGTGAGACGCGTAAAGATCCACATGATGCTTTCGAAGTTTAAACCGCGTTTGTTCATTGGCAGTGTTCTTGGTTTTGCAGTGGCGGTCACTTTAGCCTCCCAACGCGTTACGAACGATCACGAATGCGGCATAAGCATAGAGGAGGAGAAAAATGGCCCACTCGATTGTGATAGCCTGCCGCTGATATTCGATCAATTTCGTGAACAGGTCGAGGATGGTGATCCGCAACCCGTTGATGGCGTGGAATAACCCGAAGAAAAGGAAGACGATCTGGAAAAGCCAGTTCCCAAAAACGGCGTGGACCGAACCCACGCCCGCCAGCGCAAGAATGTACAAGGTGAAGAGGATGAATAACGCACTCCCGCCGATGCGGTGCATAATATAGGTCAGGAACGGCGCCTGTCCCTTGTACCGCAAGGCGGTCATCAAGCTTACGTTTCTGGTCAAGCCCATGAATGCCTCCGAAATGAATTAGTTAGGTGGAACACGGGCACTATTTTACCCCCTATTGTATGGATTGCTGGATTTTAAACAAAACCGCGCCCTCGCGGACGCGGCTTACTGATCACTGAAAATTGATTACTGACTTACTGCCCCACCGTCCTCGGCGGTGGAGCGAATTCTTCAATTGCCTTCACCACACCCGAAGGGGCCAGCGGACTGACCTTCGCGACCGAAGATTTCTTCTTACCAAATCCAATGCTGTCTAACACAAGCGTGCGTTTGAGCAATTGGATCCCAAAAGCGGGATCAACACCTTTTGGACAAGCCTGCGAACACGCGCCCGCCAGGTGACATTGATACGGGCCGTGGAAAATATCAACGGCTTCGAGACGTTCCTGCAAGCCGCAGTCGCGATTATCGGCGGTGTAACGATAGGCCTGCGCCAGGGCTTGAGGTCCAAGGAAGAGCGGATCGGTGGCAACGGTGGGACATGCCGCGAGGCACAGTCCGCATTTAATGCAGTGCGTGAACTGGCTGATTGCTTCACGCTCGTCCGGTGTTTGCAGGAATTCGCCCGTAGGTTCATCAATCTCTTTGGAGTTGGAATGAATGATGAACGGCTTGATGGCGGCATGTTTTTCGATGAGCGGCTCAAGATTCGGCACAAGGTCTTTGACATTATCGTAATTTGGAAGAGGCGCGACAGTGACAACATCAGTTCCAAGATGGAGCACTTGAGTCTGGCAGGCAAGTTGCGGCAAATGATTGATAAACATTCCGCACGAACCACACACGCCCATTCGGCAGGATGAACGCCACGCCAGTGTCGGTTCTTGAGTTGCTTTGAGCGCATGAAGCGCCTCGAGCACGGTCATGCCATCGGTGATGTTGAGGCGATATTCATCCCAATGGGGAACGGAATCAGTTTCAGGGTCGAAGCGACGGACGCGGAAAGTGATCTCACGCGGGGTTGTTGTCTTATCACTCATAAAATTATCCTCCGAACTTAAAACTGAACGTCCACCAGGTGACGTATGTACCGAACGCAAAAATGAACAGCCCAAGCCCGATGATGGAAACATCCACTGCTTTCGCAAGGGTTGGTGTAAGCGGCAATTCGCGGATGATGCCGCGCAACCCATACAAGCCGTGATACAACGCGGCGGCCAGTAATAAGATGTAAAGAACGAACTGAGCAACGCTCTTTCCGCGTTCGATCATCGCGCCAAACTCGCGCGCCTTTTCCACGCTCATTCCATAGAAGACGGGCGCGTAGTGCATGACGGCGAGGTGCAGCCCAAGCAATACGATGATGATGGGGATAACCAGCAAATGTAAAGACCATAAACGTGTTTCGCGCATAATATTCTCCATTCCATGTCATTGCGAGGGCGCTTTTGGCCCGAAGCAATCCTCTACATGACGAGGAGATTGCTTCGTCGGGAAGAACACCCTCCTCGCAATGACGTCAATGATATTTACGGAAAAAACAGACTCGAACCGCCAAGGATAATGATCAGTCCAGCCAGCCCCATAATGACAAAGGTCAACGGACGATGGCGTTTGATGGATGATGAATATGGATACACAGGCTCTTTGGGTTTACCGAGAAAGAATCCCAACTCGGTGAGCAACAAGCGCACGCCGTTCATCGCATGGAAGACGGCCGCTGCAAAGAGCAAATACTCGATCACCTTGAATGGCGGCGAAGCAAAAAGACCCATCAATCCCTGCCATGCTTCCACGCCGCGCATACGGTTCGCAGTTTCGATGATGTGCAAAAGCATGTACGCGATCAAGCCCAGGCCTGTGAGACGGTGTCCGAGATACAAATATCGTTCAAAGGTATAGCCGCCCGCGTACACCCAGCCTTTGAGTCCAAGTCGGTTGTTATAAGCAGTTGGTTTGTTTGAGTTCATAAATACTCCTCATTATGTCATTGTGAGCCGCTGGTCGAGTAGAGCGAGTGTTCTTCTCGCTCCTATCGCTTGCCCTGGCGGGCTAAGCCAGGGAGACCAAGGCGATGAAGCAAATTCTAATTGTCTTGGAGATTGCTTCCCCGGAAAAACGCCGGGACAGGCGGGCTGGGTTTCGACTGCTTGCGTCTCAACCACCAGCCCTCGCATTGACGAATTAGTACTTCCTCTCCACAGGCTTCCACATGGAGATATCAACAGGGATGTAATCCAACTTCGGGCCATCGCTTGTAAAGTGCGCCATCGTGTGCTTCAACCAGTTTTCATCGTCACGGACCTTGTGATCGCGGCGCGAATGACCGCCGCGCGACTCGGTGCGAGTCAAAGCGCCGAGCGTTGCCACCTCAGCCACATCAATCATGAATCCCGTTTCAATGGCGCGCTCCAGGTCCGTGTTGTAGCGCAGGCTCTTATCCTTCAACGAAATATATTTGTATCTTTTCTTCAGCTCACGGATCTTGTTCAGGCCCGCCTGCATTTGTTCGCCTGTGCGGAAGACACCCATATTAGCATCCAACGTTTTGCGTAACTCTTTGCGGATTTGGTAATGGTCCTCAGTCCCTTTGGATGCAAACAACGCCTCAATTCTGGACCGTTCAGCCTGCGCGGCTTCGAGAGGCGACTCTGCCGCTGACGCATTCGCGCAATAACGCGCCGCCTCCGCGCCGGTGACTCGTCCCCAAACTAAACATTCCGCAGTAGAGTTCGCGCCGAGTCGATTCGCGCCATGCAACGACACGCAAGCGACTTCGCCCGCCGCCCAAACATTTTCAATGGATGTATGACCTTTTATATCGGTATGCACGCCTCCCATGGTGTAATGTGCCACGGGGCGAATCGGGATCGACTTTTCGATGGGATCCAGCCCAATGTGTTTAATTGTCACTTCTCTAATAAGCGGAAGTCGTTCAAGGATTTTGTCCTTCCCCAAATGGCGTAAATCTAAATGCAGATAATCCAAGCCTTCAGGTCCAGTGAAGCCGCGCCCTTCTTCGATCTCGGTCATTTCTGAACGCGAGACCATATCGCGCGGCGCGAGTTCTTGTTTGCTTGGAGCGTACTTGTTCATAAATCGCTCGCCCTGATTGTTGACCAGGTAGCCGCCCTCGCCGCGACACGCTTCCGTCATCAAAATTCCGCTCGGAATCAAGCCTGTGGGGTGAAATTGGATGAACTCCATATCTTTGAGCGGAAGCCCGGCGCGGTAAGTCATGGCAAGTCCATCGCCTGTGACCGTTTCAGAATAAGTTGTGAAACCAAAGATCTGACCTGCGCCGCCAGTAGCGATAATCAATGCTTTGCCGCGTATCAACACGTAACGGCCATTGATCATGTCAATCATCGTCAAGCCAGCGAAGCGTTCGTTTTGGATAATGATCGAAGTGACGAAGCCTTCGTCGTAGCGATTGATCTTCTTCGTATGCTTCATCAATGTGTCGTACAGGGTTTGCATTTCGAGGTGCCCCGTTTTGTCAGCGGCGAAAACGGCCCGGGGATAGGTGTGCCCGCCAAACGGTCGCTGTGCGATGCGGCCGTCTTCACGTCGGGACCAGGGGATGCCCCAATGATCCAAATGTAAAATTTCCTTCGGCATTTCGTGGACGAAGAAATCCACCACATCCTGATCAGCCAAAAAGTCCGAGCCTTTGACGGTATCCCAGGCGTGGAGTTCGTAACTGTCGCCCTCGTCCTGCCGCATCACGGCGGCTGTGCCACCCTCCGCTGCAACTGAGTGTGCGCGCATCAATTGAAGTTTGGAAACCAACGCAATATCCAATTCTCCTTCGCTTTGCTGGGCGGCTTCGAGCGCGGCGCGCAAGCCCGCCAAGCCCGTGCCTAGAATGATCAGATCGTGATTGTATACTTCCATAAACAACATTCTCCTCGTTAAAAGATGAAGACTTACCAATTTGGATTTTATTGTAGGATTTCCTCCCTCTTTTGGTTAGTGATAATTGTCATGGAATGGGGGGATGGATAGCCAAAAGCCAATAGACACAAAAGGCCGTCTCGCGAAACGAGACGGCCTTTTGTGTCTATTGCAAGCTAATCGCAAATTACATGTGCTTGATGATCGCGTCGCCGAACTCGGAACATTTGACTTCGATGGCGTTGTCCATAAGGCGGGCGAAATCGTAAGTGACGGTCTTGGCGGCGATGGCGCCTTCCATGCCTTTGACGATCAGGTCGGCGACTTCGCTCCAGCCCATGTAACGGAACATCATCTCGCCGGACAGAATGACTGAGCCGGGATTGACCTTGTCGAGGTCGGCATATTTCGGCGCGGTGCCATGTGTGGCTTCGAAGATGGCATGACCCGTCTCGTAGTTAATGTTGGCGCCCGGAGCGATGCCGATGCCGCCAACCTGCGCGGCCAGTGCGTCGGACAGATAATCGCCGTTCAGGTTGAGGGTGGCGATCACGTCGTAGTCCTTCGGGCGGATAATTGTAAATTGCAGACTGACGTCCGCGATAGAGTCTTTGATCATGAGCATCTTCTTCCACTTGCCATTGCCGTGCGTATCCCACAGTTCGAGCGCTTCTTCAATTTCCTTCTTGATGTCACCCTGCTGGGCAGGCGACATCATATCGAAGCCGGGATCGATCATCTTGGCGTTTTCTTCCACTGAGAGATTGGCGTTCTTTTCCTTGTTGCCAAGGATCCATGTCTCGCGCTCGGTCACGATCTGATTGCGGAACTCGCGCTTGGCAAGTTTATAACCCCAATCCTTGAAGGCGCCTTCGGTGAACTTCATGATGTTGCCCTTATGGACGAAGTTCACACTCTTGCGTTTGTTATCGAGCGACCATTGGATGGCGGCGCGCACGAGTCGCTCGGTGCCTTCAACAGAAACGGGCTTGATGCCGATGGCCGCCGTATCGGGGAAGCGCATCTTGGCGTATTCCTTCGGGAAGGCTTCCTTGAACAGCTTCAGGAACTTTGTGTTGTCATCCGTGCCATACTGGAACTCGATGCCGGTATAAATGTCTTCGGTGTTCTCGCGGAAGATGACCATGTCCACGTATTCAGGATGTTTAACGGGGGAAGGCACACCGTTGTAATATCTCACCGGGCGCTGGCAAACATACAGGTCCAGCAGTTTGCGCAGAGCAACGTTCAATGAGCGGATGCCGCCTCCAATCGGAGTCGTGAGCGGGCCTTTGATCCCGACCAAAAACTCCCTGAATGCCCCGGTCGTTTCATCAGGAAGCCACGAACCAAATTGTTTGAATGATTTCTCGCCCGCGTACACTTCCATCCAATGGATTTTCCGTTTGCCGCCGTAAGCCTTTTCCACCGCCGCATCGAACACGCGCACCGAAGCGCGCCAGATGTCGCGTCCCGTGCCGTCGCCTTCGACGAACGGGATGATTGGGTTGTTCGGAACCTGTAACTTGCCGTCTTTGATCGTGATCTTCGCCCCGCCCGCGGGGACTTTTACGTTTGTGTATGCCATGTCTTTTCTCCTTGCGAAATTTGTCTGGCGGATTATATCATCCGCACTTTTTGCGCTCCTAGTGACGATTGTCCTTATTCGCTGTGCAAATCATGGCTTTCTCAAGTCCATGCTGAATTCTAGCTTTTGTCGTTTTTCACCGCAAAGAGCGCGAAGTACGCCAAGAAAAAAAAGAAGTCTTCGCGCTCTTTGCGAACTTTGCGGTTCGTCC
>JAKAMM010000092.1 GCA_021812905.1 Chloroflexota bacterium
ATAAAAAAGGAATTCTGTACGCGATTGGCGCTTATTTGATGTGGGGACTCTTTCCGCTCTACTGGAAACAACTGGAAAGCATCGCCGCTCTGCAGTTGATCGGCCATCGAATCGGTTGGTCGTTCATCCTGCTTTTGATTGTCATTCTGATTACGCGGCAGTGGAAATCCTTTCGTGCCGCGGCCTTCGATTCAAAAACTTTGCGTATTTACTTAATTGCCGCGCTTTTGATCAGCGTCAACTGGTTCACTTACGTCTGGGCGGTCAACGCAGGATTTGTCGTCGAGACCAGCCTCGGTTATTACATCAATCCGCTTTTCAGTGTTTTGCTGGGCGTCATCATTTTGCGGGAGCGCCTTCGTCCGATCCAGTGGATTCCAATTTTGCTTGCAACTATCGGCGTGACGTATCTCACCTTTACTTACGGTTCACTTCCGTGGATCGCGCTTACGCTGGCTTTTACATTCGGGCTGTATGGCCTCGTCAAAAAGACCGCGCCACTAAGTTCGCTGTATGGTTTAACGCTTGAAACAGGACTCTTGTTTGTTGTCGCAATCGGCTATCTGGTGTATTGCGAGTTTACCGGCCAGGGTGCGTTCCTGCATAGCGACGCCAAATCCAACTTGATGATGGTCGGTGCGGGGCTGGTTACAACTGTCCCACTGTTGTTGTTTGCTTCCGCCGCGCGACGCATCCCGTTGACAACCATCGGTGTCCTGCAATATATCAATCCCACCATGCAGTTTCTGCTTGGCGTGCTGGTTTACAAAGAACCTTTCACACATGATCGTCTGATCGGTTTCAGCATGGTCTGGGCCGGACTGATTCTCTTTTGGGCCGAAGGACTTTATGCCCGCCGAAATATTTCGCCTGAGCCGATGCCTGAAATTGGAGAAGGTTAGATGAAAATTCTTTTTATCGGCGGCACCGGACTTATCAGCTCGGCTTGTTCTGAACTGGCCGTTGCGCGCGGCCATGAACTTTTTATTTTGAATCGTTCCACTTCGACAAAGTATCCCGTCCCGAAAGGCGCGACCTTGCTCAAAGGCGATGTCCGCGCTGATGCCTCGCATCTTTTCGGACTTTTGAGCGGCCACCGTTTTGACGCGGTCGTTGATTTCATTGCCTTTACTGTTGAAGACATCGAACGCGACATTCGTCTTTTCCGCGGCAGGACCAATCAATTTGTTTTTATTAGCTCTGCCTCGGCCTATCAAAAGCCGCCGAAGAATTACCTCATCACCGAAGACACGCCGCTCGAGAATCCATTCTGGGAATATTCACGCAACAAAATTGCCTGCGAAGAAAGATTGATGCAGGCGTATCGTGACGAAAAATTTCCCGTGACAATTGTCCGGCCATCGCACACGTATGGGCCGTCGCAGATTCCATTTTGCGTCAACAGTTGGGCGTACCCGTGGACGGTCATCGACCGCATGAAGCGCGGAAAGAAAGTCATCATCCCCGGCGACGGGACTTCGCTGTGGGCGCTGACATGGAATGAAGATTTTGCCAAAGGGTTGGTTGGTTTGCTGGGAAACGAAAAAGCAATCGGCGAGGCGTTTCAAATAACCTCGGATGAAGTTTTGAGTTGGAATCAAATTTATCTCGAAGCGTATCAGGCTCTCGGTCTGGCCCCGAACGTGATCCACATCCCATCCGATTTGCTGGCAAAGTTCGATGTCAACTTCACCGGCACCCTCATCGGTGATAAAGTCAACAGCGTGGTTTTTGACATCAGCAAAATTAGACGTTTTGTTCCCGATTATCACTGCGAAGTCAATTGGGCCGAAGGCGTGCGGCGCGCCATCGCGTGGCATGAAGCGCATCCCGAATTTCAAACGATTGATGCCGATGCCAATGCTTTGTGGGACAGGATCATCACAGTCTACGAAAAAGTATTTCCGTAAAAAGCAAAACTCCGAGTCCACCATGGACTCGGAGTTTTTATAATCTTATTGACCTTTGGCGTATAATTTTATTGGAGCAAAATTGCTCTCCAGAAAGTGAGACCACATGTCAACCAAGCCGGGGACCATTGCTATTTTGACAGGCGGGGGAGATGTGCCAGGTTTGAATCCCGCCATCCGAGCCGTGACCATTCGCGCTTTGCGGGAAGGTTGCCGCGTCATCGGTGTTCGCCGCGGTTGGGCGGGATTGGTGGATGTGATCCGAGATAAGAAGGCAGACAACAGCAATAATTTTCAAGAGTTAACTGAAGAGGTCGTTAACCGCGCCGGGCGCACAGGCGGAACGTTCCTGCACACATCGCGCACCAACCCATCAAATGTGAAGAAGGCCGATGTTCCAGATCATTTGCAGGATAAATTCAACGCCGACCGAAATGACCTGACGCCCGAAGTTTTGAAGAATCTTGATTTCCTCGGCGTCGATTATCTGGTCCCCATTGGCGGGGATGACACTTTGAGCTATGGCGTGCGGCTATATAAGGAAGGAGTCCGGGTTGTTGCAATTCCGAAAACAATGGACAACGATGTTCCCGGAACGGATTATTGCATCGGCTTCAGTACCTGCGTCACACGCACCATCGCTTTGACCAACAGCCTGCGGACGATTGCAGGCTCACACGAACGCTTTCTGGTTCTGGAAGTTTTCGGGCGTTACGCCGGGTTTACCGCTATGCTGCCAACGATGGCAGGCGCGGCTAATCGATGCGTTATCCCTGAATTTAAGTTCAACATCGAGCATCTAACCGATTTGATGAGCAAGGATCGTCTGCGTAACCCCAGCCGTTATTCGATCGTGCTGGTTTCTGAAGGCGCCATGTTTGAGGGCGGCGAAATGATCTTTGAGGAACATGCAACAGATGCCTATGGACACGCCAAGCTGGGCGGCATTGGTGACGCCGTGGCGGCGGCCATGAAGAATGTCTCACCCAAATTCAACGGCGGCAAGACAGTGGATGTTGTTGATCAGAAACTTGGTTACATGGTGCGCGGAGGCGATCCGGACGCGATTGACTCTGTTGTCCCGATGGCATTTGGAAATCTGGCGCTCGACCTGCTTCTCAAAGGCGTGCATGGACGGCTGGTCGTCTTGAAGAATGGGCGTTACGATAATATGCCGTTGGATGTCATCACCGCCACAAAAAAAGTTGTCAATGTTGAGCAATTCTATGACACTGCGCGTTATCGCCCCAAGTATGAGAATTTTGAGATGAAGCCGCTCTTCATCATGGCCAGTGAAGGATAACCAAGTGGCCGTCACTTCGAAAGTGACGGCCACTTTCTATAGGGGAATGCGGTTGTGTCTTTCAACTGCATTCAAACCAATTCCTTTTTCAACAACTCCAAAATTTTGTGCACGGCCACCGGCACTGCTGCCGCAACTTTTGGCGAAAGTTCTTCCGAGAAGTCATACATATTTTCAGATTCGATTGCAACCACATCCACGCGCTCTGGAACGTCTGCTCCCATTGACTGTGCGACCTGCAAGGCCGCCATCAATGAAGTGTCATGTGCGGATGCAGAATGACTCATCATCGGATTTGGAAGTGCAAGCAATGGGAAGACTCTTACGCTTCCCACCGCGCCCTGGCCGGACTCCATTGCATCGACCAGGATCACACGCTGATAACCCAGCGTCCGCTCCATGAGGCTCAGGCCGCCCAGCGAAGCGCAATCCACCTCGACGCAGGATGAAGAGCCGAGGGCGCCGCGTACCTGCTCCGCGACCTTCCAGCCGACACCGTCATCGCCGAGAATGGGATTGCCGAGTCCGATCACGAGAGTTTTCACGGTCGCAGTTCCTATTTTGTGCGTCTATGATGCTGTCGCTGAATCTCCATCGCGGTCGGGCAAAATTGACGTTGAAATCGTGAAGATAAATTCAGACCGCGCATCGGATGAAGCGCTCAAGATCAGGCTTGGATTTATACCCTGTATCAGAGTCTGGCACATGGAGTTGATTCCATGTCGGGCAAGTTCAACGTTCCGCAACCCGGAACATTCGGCCGCTTTATCCAAAGGAAAATCCATAATAACGATGCGCACTCCGCCGCCGATGTTTTCTATGGAAAGAGAAACATCCGCTGTTTCAAAGATGCATTTCAGTGCCTGAACGGCCGAATCGTCCAACATGGACAGCGGGATAATGTCTTTAAGATGTGCCGCCAGCGATCTCCCAAAGCATTCTCCAAAATCTTGCATGTGATAAAGCGCCTCTGCCATATTGCACCAGGAACAACAATACAACCCATATTCCAGAAATACCCTGAACAAGTCTGTTGCCGTTGATGAACCCCCACCTACTATTTCGCCACAAATACGGAAATTGCCCTGTCCATCGCAACTCAGGAATACATCGCGTTGTTCCATTTCTGCATAGTACATATCTGCGCTGGCGATTGAATATCTGAACAAGCGTGTGACGTGTCGTTCAGCAGGTTGAGTTATCATGGCTTCTTCTTACCGCGCAGGAATCGCTTCCTGTGGATCACTGGAAAATTGATATGTTCTTTCGGCGGCTGTCATGTGTGGATCATGAACCGGTAGTTCAGTCCGATCTTGAACATGCCGTTGAGAATGGAATTGCCGAGTCCGATCACGAGAGTTTTCATGTTAGCAATATTGTTTGACAACTTTGACTGCTTTGCCTTCCGCGTCACGCACAGTCACTTCGAGCGGCATCTGTCCGGGCAGGGAATGTGTGGCGCAGCCGAAACACGGATCGTAGGCGCGGAATGCCATCTCGACCATGTTCAACATGCCTTCGGTTGCAATTGTGCCGTGTTTAATAAGGCTGCTGGCTGCCTTGTGAATAGACATGCTGATCGGTGCGTAGTTGTTGGTGGTACCGACGATGAGATTGATCTTTGTCAACAAACCGCGCTCGTCGGTGGTGTAGTGATGCGTCAGTGTGCCACGCGGTGCTTCGACGGTGCCTATTCCCTCGGTGGGTGTCTCAGTTGGAATGTTATGGAAATTGGGTGAGGTCACTTCTGGATCGGTGGCAAGCTCCACCCAGCGTTCCGCGGCGTAGAGCAGTTCGATCAGCCGCGCCCAATGCGTGGCGAGTCGTTGATGGACGGGCTTGCCGCCCAGAGTCTTATAGAAATTGTCGTATTCTTCCTGCGCGCGCGGTGTCGCCATGCCGTCTGCTGCGTTGAGTCGCGAGAGCGGAGTCGCGCAATAGACGCCGGAATCATTTCCGTCTATAAATCCCTTCCAGCCGACCTTTTTGAGATAAGGGAATTTTAAATAGGTCCACGGCTCAACGCGTTCGGCAATGTGTTCGGCGTAATCCTTCGGCGCGTATTTGACGAATTCCTTTCCATCGGGGTCGACCACGCGAACTTTGCCATCGTAGAAGTTGATTTTGTTGTTCTCATCTACCATGCCCATGTAGTAAGTACGATGGGTGTAAATATCGCCGAGGATGAGATCAACGTATTGCTTGTTACCCAGCACAATATCGTTGAAGAGTTTCAGGCTGAATTGTCCAAACTCGACCGCCCATTTGCCCATTTCTTCGATTTGCTTTCGCTCTTCCTCGGTGATACCTTTGGTCAGCCCGCCGGGGATGGATGTGCATGGATGTACCTTGCGCCCGCCTATCATTTCCACAACGGTGTGGCCATACTTGCGCGCTTGAATAACCTTGCCTGCGATTTCCAATCCAACTTTGTGAATGACGCCAAGAATATTTCGCTCGGCCACGGGCGCATCGGGGCCCATAATGAAATCAGGTCCGCCGAGTGCGTAGAAATGTGTGGTGTGATCGGTGACGAAAAACGCGCTGTAAAGAAGCTCACGTAAAAGTTTGGCCGTGCGCGGTGGATCAACATGATAGACCGCGTCGGCAGCCTTGGCCGCTGCCATATGATGCGCCTCGGGGCAGACGCCGCAAATGCGGTTGGTGAGAAGCGGCATTTCTTCCACAGGCCGACCGACACAGAAGCGTTCAAAGCCGCGCAGTTCAGGAATCTGGAAATAGGTATTGGCAACGTCACCATCTTCATTCAGGAAGATTTCGATTTTGCCATGGCCTTCGAGGCGGGTGATAGGATCAATGCTAATTCGTTGCGTCATGTTATACCTTCTCTTTCTCGTGCGTGCTCTCCGCCTTCCACGCAGGTACTGCGGCTTTCATCAGCGACCCTGCTAAATTGAAACGATAGAATTGTCCGGCAGGGTCAGGGATGCCATCAATGATGCGATCGATCTCATTCGGGTCGTTGCTGTCGATCACGGATGCGAAGGCCGAGACCAAGCGCGCGCCATAATCAATGACGCCTTCAGCCGGGCCGTAACAGCCGATGCACTGCGCGCCGGCGGTTGGACAGCGCGCGTTGCATCCGCTTCGGGTGGCCGGACCGTTGCACGGGATACCCTGTTCGAGCAGGCACAACGCCGGGTCGATTTGCACGCTCCAAATGCGCTCGAAGGATTTGATCACCTTGGCGTTGCGAGCTCGTTTGCATTCGTCGCAGACGGTTGAATTGCCGGCGCCGATGACCGATCCTTTGGGCGGCAATCCGGCCTTGCCTTGCAGAACCTGTACAACCAGATCAACCACTGCGGCGATCTGGTGGGATTCGGGCGGGCAGCCGGGCATGTAGTAATCCACATCCACAACCTGATCGAGAGTTTTCAGAACGGGGTAGAACTTCGGTATGGTGATTTTGCCTTCCGGCATCTCTGTTTCGAATTGTGGGCGGATGTGGTTCGGGTTGTCCGTTGAGACAGTCTCGTAGTAAGTATCGAAAATCTCTTTTGTACTGCTGAGATTCGCAAGTCCAGGGATACATCCCTCATTGGCACATGACCCAAATGCAATCAGCAATTTGGATTTCCGCCGCAGGAGATGTGCCATGTGCTCATTCTCCTCGTTGCGAATACCGCCGTTCCATAACGTCAACAGAATCGATCTATCTTCCATGGCCTCGACATCTTTG
>JAKAMM010000093.1 GCA_021812905.1 Chloroflexota bacterium
CCAGCCCAATAGGAAGTTAATGCTCCAGACCGGATTGTAATCCAGGGAGTAGATCGCCCCTGCGAGTCCCATGAGCATACCGCTGGTTACGACGCTGAGATAGCGCGTTCTGGTGACGTTTATCCCTGAGACTTCCGCGACCGACGGATTCTCCCCGACCGACCTGATCTTGAGGCCCAAAGTCGTCCTCGAAAACACCCACCATGTAATGATGACCAACAAAATTCCCAAATAAAAGAATGGAGAAAGCCCCCCGATCTCAGGAATCCTGTCCATGCCCAGGGGCTCCGTGTATGGGTAACCGATATATGCGGTGAGACCGAATCCCAGGATCCAAATACCCATTCCATTCACGACCTGATCCCCTCCCAGCGTTATGGAAAAGAATCCATGCAGCAGTGCAATCAGACCTCCAATAGCAATTGCCGCCAGGAAACCGAGCAAATAACTCCCGGTGGTTTTGGCAACGATGAAACCGAGGGTGGCGCCGAAAAGCATCACACCTTCAATACCAACGTTTAAGATTCCAGAGCGCTGTCCGATCAGTTCACCCAAAGCGGCAATCGTAAAAATCGTCGAGGCGTTGAGGCTTCTGGCAAAGAAGTCTAGCATTCTATTTCTCCTTTTCTGATTTCTTCCATATGATCTTATTACGATAGAAGAATTGAAAGGCGACCAGGGTAATCATGAGAACTCCAAGCATGGCATAATCGACGCCAAAGCCCATTCGCAGTTCGCCCTGGACATATCTGGCGCCGCTCGTTAAGCCACCAAAGAGCAGCGCGATTGGAATCGCAGCTAAGGGGTTTTCCAAAGAAATGAGCCCACAGATGATCCCATAGAAAGACAGATCGCCGAAATCTCCATAATTCTGGGTAATTTTATAGACGCCGGGGTTCGCAGCGAATAAATGATATCCGGCTAAGCCAGCTAGGAGTCCCCCAATGACGAATGCCAAGAGGGGTATATTATATGGACTTATCCCGGCATATCTGGCCGCGGATGGGCTGAGACCGTAAGCCTTGATTTGATAACCCGTTTTAGTCCTGGCAAACATAAAGTACAGAAACCCTGCCAATCCAAGGGCGAGCAAGATCGTGAAGGGGCCCCCCAGGATCTGTGGTGCATAAAGAGATGGGGGAAGCTTGAAACCCTCCCCCTCCCCACCCGCGCCCATGAAGAGACCTCCATCTTTGATCATAAAGGCCACCAACCAGAATGCTATCGAGTTCAGCATCATGGTCACAACGATCTCATTGGTATTGAACCTGCCTTTCAAAAATCCCGGAATGGCTCCCACCAAGGCGCCACCCAATGCCGCCCCTACCATCATTAGTATGATGATAATTCCCGGCGAAAGACTCAAATTTTGAGATCCCGGTGTTGCACCGAAGGCATACGCGACCCCAAAAGCGCCCAGCGCCCCGGCATATAACTGCCCTGCCATGCCAATGTTCCAGAGTCCAGCTCTCATTGGAACGATAAATGCGCAGGTACATAGCAAAATAAAAATTGACCTGTTGACTGTCAATGGCAGGCCAAACTTGTTTACAAAGGCGTAGGAAAAGATTTTTGTATAGCCGGTCAGCGGATTGACCTTGGCTTGGAGAAAAATTAGACTGACCAATACCAAAGCGATTAGTATTGCCAGGATCGAGATCGCCGCCGCCTCCCATCCGGTTACCTTCAGTTTTTTTTCCAGTTTCAGTTGATAGTTGCCAAATTTCATGCCTCAGCCACCTTCTGTTTCAAACCGGCCATCATGGCTCCGATGTCCTCTCTCTTGGCTTGCTTGGCAGGGATGACGCCCATGAACTTACCTTCGTATATTGGTGCCACCCGATCACTCAACGAAAGAACCTCGTCAAGGTCTTCGGAGATAAGAAGAATGCCAGCTCGTTCTTTCTTCGCCTCCAACAGCTTGTTTTGGACAAACTCCGTTGCCCCTACATCAAGCCCCTGGGTGGGCAAATTGGCGATTATGAGTCGCGGTTTGCGTGAAAGCACGCGTGCCAAGATGAGTTTCTGGAGATTTCCGCCGGACAGGCTTTTTGCAGTTGTGTCTGGGCCCGGAGCCGCTATGTCGTACTCGGATATCATTCCTTCGGTGAGTTTCCGTATTCTCTTGGAATCCAGAATTCCCCACCTGGTGAATTCGTCATCAAAGTAATAATTCATTAGGACATTCTCCACGAGGGAATAATCGCCGATCGAACCCACATCAACGCGTTCCGCGGGGATGTATCCAATGCCCTTCAGCCATCTTTGCAAGCTGGAGGAGTGCGAAATATCGATGCCATCTAAAGACACCTTTGCTTCCACCGCGTTTCTAAGTCCGGCAAGGACCTCAGCTAAAACCTGCTGTCCATTCCCGGACACTCCAGCAATTCCGAAGATCTCGCCTTCGTGCACAGAAAAGGAAATACCGTTCAAAGCCAGCAGCCCCTTGTCATCAAGCGCGGAAAGGCCTTCGACCTGGAGAATTGGCTTCCCCATTTCCACTTCTACCCGCTCCAGCCTGAAAATGACTTCTCGCCCCACCATCTCCTTCGCTAAGCTATTCTCCGTTGCATTGGTTGTCTCCAAGCGAGCTGTAACTTTCCCATGCCTAAGAACCGTCACCCGGTTGCTAACTGTTAACACGATGGGAAGTTTATGTGTGATGAACGGAACCAAGGCGAGATCGCTCCCGGTCATGATTTTGATAGACGCCAGGAGTTTCTCAATCTCAGGAGGCGCCAGCGCGGAAGTCGGCTCGTCCAGGATGAGGATTTTGGCGCCTCGATAGAGGGCCTTCAGGATCTCCACAACCTGTTTTTCCCCTTCCGAGAGTTGCCAGATCTTCGCCTTGAGATCAATCTTGAAGCCGTATTCGGCGCACAGATCGGTGATCTCTTCCCCGGTCTTCTTCAGGTTCATAATCCTTCCCGCGCTTGGGTGCCCGAGGATGATATTTTCGATCACCGAGTGAGCGGGAATCAGTTTTCGGTTTTGATGAACCATCCCAATACCAAGATGAATGGCATCCAATGGTGATCTGAAGTTGACCTTCTCACCATGAATGTAAATCTCGCCTTCATCGGGTTGGATCAGCCCGAACAGGATCTTCATGAGTGTGGTTTTCCCGGCACCGTTCTCGCCCAGGATAGCGTGAATCTCACCCGCCTTTATATCGAAATCAATACGGTCATTTGCTACGACCCCAGGGAATCTCTTCGTGATCCCCCTCACCTGCAAAACCATATCACCGCGTTTTGCATCCTTCATGGACAAAGGATGAGCCTGTTTTTCTACCTGATCTGTCATAAATTGACTCCGCCGGAAAAATGATGTTTGCCTAAAATCTGGTGGAAGAAAGTCAGATAATCTCAGTTCTTATTAGATTGCTGATGGGGGAAAACCTGTCATTCCAATGTAGTCAGCAATGCGTTGTTTTATTGTCAGGGATGAGACTCTCGCCTGTGAGGTATTGTCCTCGTGGGCGAGAGCCTCATTTGGTAACTACCTTACATTCACGCGATGGATACAGGCCATATTATTTCAATACGGTCGTGCCCTGCAGGTCGAAGTTGAACTGGGTAAGCAGGAACTCAGTAGTTGGAACTACACCTGCTGCCTTGACCTCCGTGCCCGCCGCTGGAACAGCGATTTGAGTGGGTGTCGTCAATTCCAGACCTGTTCCAGCGCTCACAAATGCGTGATCTGTGAACGGATCCCAAGTACCAGCCATCATCTGATCTCTTCTCTGCTTGATAAGATCAAGGACCGACTGGGGAATTGATGGGAGAGCAGTCGGGCTGATAGCATCAAGGCCGACCTTGCCGTCGTTCATTAGGTCAACCGTCGGTTCAACTGTGCCGTCAGCCAGGGTCATGGTAGTTTCCATACCCGGGTAGTAGACCAGAGTAGGAGTCTTATTTCCAGCCATATATTCCTGGATTATCTTTTCGAAGATGACTTCCCAGCGGGTGTCGAACGAGACGGCTACGGTCTTCGTGTCGCCCCATTGGAGTTCTCCTACAATGTCCATATCCTTCCCAATAAACCAAACGCCCTTTGCTTTGGCAACGTCCACGGCGGCGCTCGAGTCGGTTTGTACGGTCAGAACATCGGCGTGGTACGTATCCACCAGGGTCTCTGCAATGGATTTTTCATCTGGGGGAGAATACCAGCTTCCGACGTACTTGGTGTACACCTTGATATCTTTATTAAGTAGTTTGCCCGCATCCTGCACACCCAGGACGAAACCGGCCTGACGATGAAACACCTGAATATTCGGATATGCGGACACGATCCCGATCACGTTCGTTTTGGTCAAAGCCCCGGCGACGAGCCCTTCCAGGTACAATGCCTGGTCTTGCCGGGGGAAGAACCGAATGAAATTCGGCATCGTGGTTAGATCGCTGGCAACCACGGTTCCAAAATAAACGTCCGGATATTTACCGGCAATATCCTTCAATGGCAACCCCATGAACTCCGCACTGCCAATGACGATGTTTGCCTTCTCATTTGCGATCATATCTTCAGCGAAGGGATCTGATTGATCGGGCGCTACGTTCTCCCTGTAGATGTATTTGACGTTTGGATATTTCGCTTCGATCCGTTTCATTGCGCGATCCTGGGCTCCGCCCCAGGTTGATCCTGCAATCACACCGAAGTGTTCAATCGCAAAAACAACCGGGGTTGCCGCAGCTGTTGGCTGTGCTGCTGCAGTTGTCGGTTGTGCTGCAGCAGTCGTTGGCTGTGCTGCTGCAGCCGTTGGCTGTACAACCGCAGGCGTTGTTGCGGGCGCGCAGGATGCCAACGTCATGCCGGCCACTAAAAGCAAAGCCAGTAACATATAGAACTTCTTGTGCTTCATTGCTTTCTCCTTTGGAAATATACAAGAATCGACAAAAAACTGGGCAAATTTATGTATGATTGTGGTGATTGATTTTTCTTAAGGGCATTCTCCTTTCGCAAAATTGTTTTTATGAGCCTCTCACGCGCATAAAAGAATCCACTGCCAGAATCTACCCATAAGACTCGTTAAGATTTCCCCATCCTAAAGTAGGCTTGATTGTACATTATTGCAAATAGCTCGTCAAACTGTGGCTATTAATTGTTTCCTGAAAATGCCCGGAAATCTATCTCCTAACCTTCATTTTCTCTAATGTAGTGCAATTGGGAAAGCCAAAGTCACTTTATCTAACATTAAGCCAAACGACCACCAGGATTACTGTAATCACAGCCAGGGCAAGCCACCAGAAGCGCTTCGATGAAAGCAACCCACCAGCCATGTCTTTGGCAACAGCTGCCGCGAACTCAGTCTCTGAAGGCGGGGTGTACTCGACTTCCTTGGCATCCGCTCTTGCCGCCACACGCGCCTTTATTGCATCATTGAGCGTGCTCAGCCCCTGGCGGATCATGCTTTTACTCACAGTATCAATCATGCGTTGGCCGACACTTGCCAATCGGCCGCCAATTTGCACCTCGCCTGCATATGTCATCAGGGTTTTGTTATCACCCTGATCAAGCAGTCGAACATTCCCAGTTCCGTTCACAAAACCAGGCTTTCCCTTCCCCTCCCCAGTGAGAGTGCAACTTTCAGGTGCCACTTCGTTGGAAATAACGAGCTGTCCAGAGAAGACCCCGGCAATCGGTCCAATGTGGACATTTACCTCTCCTTCGTACTCGTTTTCGCGTACCAAGTGCAAACTTTGAGTACCTGGCAGACAAGTGGCCAGCACTTCGGGGTCTCGCACCAGTTTCCAGACATCTTCTCGCGGACCGTCAAAGGTGTATTCACCTTCGATTTTCATTGTGACTTTTCCTCATTTAGCAATTCAAATAAACGGTTGGGGCTAAGAGGCATTTCAAGGATTTCAAGTTTCTGATTATACAACGCATTTTCAATGGCTTGGGCAAAAAGGGCTGGCACTGGGATCGTTCCGGCTTCGCCCACCCCTTTGGTGCCCAATTCATTCAAGGATGAACGCGTTTCAATATGACCAACTTCAATCCGCGGCATCTCAGTTGCCGAGGGGATCAAGTAATCCGCAAATGATGCGTTGAGCAGTTGTCCATTCTCATCGAAGTGAAGTTTTTCATAATAGGCATTGCCGATTCCCATGGAGACTCCTCCATGAATCTGGCCCTCCAAAATCAGTGGATTGAGAACCGTACCGCAGTCTTCAACCGTGACATAGCGCTTGATCTTTATCATCATCGTTTCAGGATCAACCTCAAGGATCATGGCATGGGTTCCAAAGGCCGTGGCGCCATAATTTGGACCGAAGTATGCGGTGGCCTCCAAGCCGGGTTCCGTGCCCGGTTGGACCGCTCCTCGCAATGGGTTTGCCAGCACAGCCAGTTCACCCAGACTGATGGATTTATTGGGAGTATCAGCCACTCGCGCCAAGCCGTCTTCAAGTTCCAATTCATCCACGGGCGTTTCCAAAACCTTGCTGGCTAATTCCAAAATCTTTTTACGCACAATGGATGAAGCCGCGTGGATGGCATTGCCTGCGACCACTGCCCCGCGGCTGGCAAACGTGCCGGTTCCCCAGTGAAATTCAGTGGTATCGCCTGTCACAATACGCACATCTTCCACATCCACTCCCACTTGTTCAGCAACAATTTGGGCAAAGGAGGTAAAGTGACCCTGTCCCTGGGTGCCAATGCCAGTTGCCACGCTAATCTTGCCGCTGGCTTCGACCGTCACGCGCGCGCCTTCATAGGGACCCACGCCTGTCGACTCGATAAAGGGAGCGATGCCAATACCCACATATTTCCCTTCTTTGCGAAGCCGAGGCTGTTCTTCTTTAACAAACTTGTCATAGCCGATCATTTCAAGCGCCTTCTCCATTACAGGCCAGTAATTGCCGCTGTCCAGGATAAGGGGCGCAAAGGCTTGATCAATAATCTT
>JAKAMM010000094.1 GCA_021812905.1 Chloroflexota bacterium
ATACTCTGGTGAACGTGGTACAGCTTTTCGTTCATTAATTCAGTTAATTCACAAGGAGATTTCTTATGTATCAGCCAGCCTATGGGCGAATTTGCGGTGAAGTTTTCCGGCTTCATTGCTTCTGCAAATTGCCATTAGGAACAAGATGGATTAACGCAGATCTCAAGGAGAAATGATTTTTAGACACCTCAGTTTTTCCTGTTCCCTTCCAGGCTGCCCGCGCAGCCGATCCGCAAGGTCAGCCCGGATGCGTGATCATTCCTGGCGCGGTCAGGTATCAACTGACTGCGCCAGGAGCATGCTCCTGACTGCCATAATCGGCGTCCAGGAAGGCTCGTTTTTACGACCGACCTGGATTGATTTCTGACGTCAATAGTCATCCGCGATAGCGGAGACTTTGGAAATTCTAAAAAAAGGAAACGGTATATTATGTGCATCTACTCTGAAAACTATGCTGATGATTTGGAATCGCGCCGGGGCCGCCGGTCGAAAGAAGAGCGAGCCGCCTTTCAACAAAAAGTCACTCGACGAGAGCTGCGAAGGCAATACTTGCGCGATGCGCGCGAAACAAACGCCATCGAGATCATCGTAGTTGAGGCCGCAAATGAAGAACAACCTTGCGTCTCCCAGTGAGGTGTTGCAGGATGCAATCAGTATCATTGGATATAGGCCGGCGAAAGACAAGCCAGACTCCAGGGGATGGATAACCTTCTGGTGCCCTTTTCACAATGATGTTGGACAAAAGGGACATTCTGGACGCCCAAACTTTGGCGTCAACATCAACGGCGGCAATTGGAATTGCTTCGTCTGTGGGCGAAAGGGGCCGTCTCTTGCAAAACTGGCGAAGGAACTTGGAAGCGATTATGCTCCACGCGACATCCCGGCAGACCTGAAAACATATGGCTCCAATCGCATTCGTGAGAGCCGCGTGGATGCAGTTACTTCTGCTCTGGATGAAGGCAGGGCGAATTTTCTGAGGTCCCCTGCCAGGATATATACGAGAGACCGCGGCATTCGCCCGCTCACTGCCGCGATCTACGGTCTGGGGTACGGCGTGCCGGCCCCCTACGTCAACCAGGAAACCGCCATGTCAGCATACGCTTCCGGCATGGTGCTTCCCAGTGGAATATGGCAATGGGCAGAGTCGGTAGTGTACGCAGATCCACCGAACGGAAAGCCGACAGTGATTAACTGCCGCTACCTCCCTGAAAAATATTTGATGAATGACCGGCCGTTTGCAGTCCAGGCGAATCACCACACTTGGGGCAATCGGTGTGCGCCGCTAGGCTCATGGCGCATTGAACCGACCACTAAAATGATCATAGTTGTCGAAGGTTTATTCGATATGCTGGTTGGCGCGCAGACGGTTCAGGAAAAGGGCTTGAACCATGAAATTTGTGTGGTGTATACCAACGGATCCAGCGTGAAAGGAGAAATGCTGAGATGGTTCAAGGGTAACTCAAAGAAATATGATTTCCTGCTTATCCGTGATCCGGATGATGCTGGTAAGTTCTGGGAAGAGAGTTTGAAAGAGGCTCTGGGAAAGAAAACTGTTTGTCTTGTCCCGCCTGACAACATGGACCCGGACGAGGCTTTCCTGGCTGACTGGTGGCCATCGGCCATCTGATAATTTGAATGGAGGCTGCTATGAATGTCCGCATGTATTCGTTCCTTCTAGCCGGAATGCTTGTTGCCGTTCTGGTTTGGTTGGTCGAAGGGAGTGGCGCAAAACAAAAACTTGCAAGGAACTTAACTCTTGCGACTGGTGCGTTGAACATCATGTCGATATGCTTCGCGTTCCTGTTTTCCGACTCGTTATTGAGAGATACGTTTTCCCTCGTTCTTGCAGTGGCTGTATGGGTGATCGGCAATATGTTTCTGTTGGCAATTTATTTGCCGCAAAAGCATTTTCTGGAATCGCCTCCGTATGATTGCGAAACGCAGGCCGGCTCTATAAAACGCCCTGACAGTTATGTTATACTTATTACTAAGAAAGTATAACAAGGAGTACAGTATGACTTTAACCATTTCTAACAAGGGCTGGGTGGTTATCCCCGCTGAATTAAGAAAAAAATACCAGCTTGAGCCGGGCACTGAAGTTGTCATCGTGGACTATGGCGGTGTCCTTTCCATCATTCCAGCCTTCCGAGAACCAGTCAAACAAGGGCGAGGCTTGCTGAAAGATATCCCGTCACTGAAGGGCGATTTGATGAAAGAACGCGCCAAAGAACGCAGGCGTGAAGATGCCAGGATCAAACCCCGCCATGACTGATCGTCCCGCCTTTGTGCTGGACACATTTGCTTTGCTTGCTTATCTACAAGATGAGCCAGTCGCGTCGCGCATTGAAAAACTTTTGGAGAGCGCTGAGAAGGAAAAATGCCGCCTAATGATCTCCATCATCAACCTCGGGGAAATTTTGTATATCACCGAGCGAAGAGGCGGAGTATCAAAAGCGCAGGACACCCTGGCGCTCATTCAGCAATTACCCATCGAAATTCTGCCAGCCGATCAGCAGGCTGTTTTCTCTGCCGCGCACATCAAGGCAAACCACGCACTTTCCTACGCTGATTCCTTTGCAATAGCCGCCGCCGTTGACAAGAATGCAGTGATCCTGACGGACGACCCTGAATTTGAATCTGTGGAGGCAATCGCAACAGTGGAATGGCTTAAAAAAACTAGGTGATATTTTGCCTGGTTATTCCATCTGGTGGTATACATCAAGGCGATTCTAGGTGGTATACATCAGGCGGATATTGACATATGTAGCAACGCGATCCGAAGTATAATGGCCGACAGACCGGAAAGGAAGCAGAAGAAGGATGATTATGACAACCCCTACTAAAATACAATTGACCCCTGGGCAGACAGCAGTCCTTGGACAACTTCTGGTAGAGATCCTGCAACGCAATATCACAGAAGAAACCCGCCGGCTCGTGTGCGAACTGGTCCCCAATTCGATGATGCTTCCGTCGCCCTTCCAGCATCTTGTCAGCTGGATAATGGGTTCGGGAGAATCAAATCAAGAGTTGACCATATCCATGATGAAGGAGCTTCTCATCATCTGCGATGAGCTCCAAAAGGAGACTATACCATGACCGCTTTTTCTGTCCCTTACGCTGCCAAGCGCCCGGCCAATCGACCGGGCGCCTTTCTTTTTCTTACCCTGTTGCTGCTCGCAGCAGTCGCGGCGGCTTATGGCTTTGCAACGTTGCACAACGAAGCGAAGATTACGATCATCACGCATAAACATGGAACATATGCCCATTTGGATGAGGGTGCTCAAGCGAGAAACTGCCTGGAGCGGCACGGGACAAACTTTGTCTACCGTGAACCAGACGGGATTACCTTCCACTTCCTATGCCAGAGCGATTCCGGGAATTGGTTCAATGTCATCGCCCGCAAGATCGACGAGAACTTGTACGATGAAAAGACGGCCTTGGAGCCAAAAGGAGGAATTTTGACAGACATCGAAAAGTGGATGACTAACGCCTACAAGGCTTCCACGCAGTTCAAGCAAATAGCGGTTGGCACAACCGTTGTCTTCAAATAATCCCGCCGGCTCGAGAAAACGCAGGCCGGCTCCGCAAGCGCCCCGATTGAATTATTCAATCGGGGCGCTTTTATTTCACACAAAAAGAGAAAAGCAGCAACACCAGCAAAGCCCAATAAGTTGTGAGTTTAACTTTGGAACTTTGCGCTTCTCATTCCGACGTCTTGTACGATTTGTTGACGGATAAGAAAAGGAGGTAAATAGCGGATACTTTAGAAAAAACAGAAACACAGACGTGGTATCAGCGAATCACAAACAATTCAAAAAAAAGAGAACACGAATAACAATGACTACTACTAACAATAACGGCAACGGCAGCAGCAAGGTTCGCCATTTGAACTTACTGATTATGGAGGGTTACCTGGGTCGGGATCCGGAGAGGCGCTACCTCCCCACCGGCACGGCGATCACAACACTCAGGCTTGCTTGCAACCACAGCTGGACCGGCGTGAACGGCGAAGTCAAGTCCGAGGCCACCTGGATTGATGTGGAAGTCCTTGGAAAGCAGGCCGAGGTTGCAAATTCCTACTTGAAGAAAAGCTCGCACGTAATCATCGAGGGCCGGCTGCGTCCCCTCCAACAGTGGGAACACGAGGGTAAGCAGTACTCCAAGATGGTCTTGCGCGCAAACCTTCTGCGTATGTTGGACGGCTTGAAAGATAACGCCGCGCCGGCAGGTGTTTCCGATGATACGTCCCCGGGAGACGATATCCCGTACTAGCCTCACCAGCAAAATAACTAAATAACTGTTTGAATTGTGGCCGGAGAAATATTCATTCTCCGGCCTTTTCAATTCTAAAACTTAACCAAGGAGTTTCCTCAGTGGATAATCTGGCTTTAATTTGACAAATCCCTACTGATTCGCTATGCTTATGGCGAGAAAGGTATATTAATGAAACGCAGCGAAGTGCTTCGCATCCTTCGGGAACAATATACGGAACTGAGCGAGCGCTATAACATAGCCTCGCTCTCATTGTTTGGTTCGGTGGCGAGAGACGATGCCCGCGCGGATAGCGATGTGGATCTGTTAGTGGAATTCAGCCGCTCTGTTGGTTTATTCCAGTTCATCGAACTCCAGCAACGTTTGGAGGCGCTGCTGGGAGGCAAGGTAGACCTCGGGACACCACGCTCGCTCAAACCCCGCATCAAGGAACGCGTTCTGCAGGAGGCGATCCTTGTCGCCTAGAGCCTAGCAGGAGCGCATACAGGACATCCTTACTTCTGTGCAAAACATTCGTGACTATACGGAGGGCATGTCCTTCGAGTCTTTTAGGGAAAAATGCAGGATTTTCGCAACGTCCTGGTACATGCGTATTTCCGTCTGGATGAGGAAATCATCTGGAAAGCAAGCCAGGATGACATTCCACCGTTGATAGCAGCGTTGGAAAAAATCATCCATTCAGAGAGTTGATCCGGACCCAAGATGGCACTAAGCCCCCAAAGGCTGAAAACCTTTGCGGGCTATTGCATTCGCGTGAACAGGGCTGGCATGAAAACGACAGGAGAAGATCAATCGCAAATAACAAACATCCACTTCTCACAGTAATTCGAATCACCAGTGTTTGACCGGAGAGAGATTGTTCTCCGGCCTTTTCGATTTCCAAGGCGGTTCGCTTCCAAGCCCTTTGTAGTTTGAGGGTCGAATCATTCCAATCCTACATAAGGAGAATGATCATGTGGAGAACTCGAAGAACCCGACTCTGGCGACTGTAACGTCCGCCGAGAACTTGACATCCGGGCACATCCTGCAGTTCATCGAAGAGGCGCGCCAAAATGCGGTGGCTCATCTGAACCCGCAACAGGTGCGCGCGCAGCAGGCCATCCGCGTGATCAACGCGCGGGGCACGCAAAAAACGTTCATCAAGGCTGCGAATGGAACCATCAAGATGGCTTCAACCGAGACGGGAACCGGCCAGTCGCGCAACCTCGTCGAAGGTGAATTGACCATCAAGATCACCGACGAGAAAAAGCCGGCGTTGGTTGTAGCCGGTAATTTCACGGCGGTCATCATGCCTGAGCTGGATGCCGCGCCGAGACAATAAAGGACATCGGACAGTTATGCGAGGTTTCAAATGTGCCTACTTGTACTATAATGCAACCACATTAAGGAGAATCCCATGACAAACATGCGAGTTGGAACGCGTGAGCTCAAATCAAAATTAAGCGAGTACCTGCGCCGCGTGAAAGCCGGAGAGACCATCATCGTTACGGAACGCGGCAAGACCATTGGGCAGATCGTACCGGTCAAGCCGACCCTGGAAAAACGACTCAAAGGTCTGGTGCAAGCGGGCCTTGTGGAATGGAACGGGGAAAAATACCAACCCAAGAGTCCAGCGGCGCGTAACCGCAGTTCCAAACAGCTTTCCGACCTGGTGATCGAGGATCGTGATGGCAATCATCTATCTTGATGCCAGCGCGTTGGTAAAACAGTATGTGCAAGAGATTGGTTCCAGGGAAGTCCAAAAACTGATCAAATCTGCAGACCATTCCGGAACGAGTCTCATTACCCGCACCGAGATGGCGGCGGCTTTGGCCCGCGCGGCTCGAACGAAGATCCTTCCATCGAGCGAAGCGCAGGCTGCCTGGAATCAATTCGATGGTGAATGGTCCGCGTTATCACGGTTCTATGTGTCCAGGCAGATCATTGATCGCGCAGCTGAACTAGCATGGCAATTTCCCCTGCGCGGTTTTGATGCAGTCCATCTGGCTACTGCCGTTCTATGGCAGCAGACCCTGGAAACGCAGATCAGCGTGGCAACCTTTGACCGTGAATTATGGGACGCAGCGCAGCAGGCCGGTTTGACCGTCTGGCCCGCAGACCTTTCCATCAAGTAAGCCCATAGCCGAAAATTCAGCTTTCAGAATAACGAGGTGTCCCCTGACATATTGTCATTGACAAGCCGAATCATCAGTTTGGAAGTGGGCTATGCTTGACAATTCTCTTGGGTTGTAATATAGTCAATATCAGTAATATGCAATTAATGAGGAGTGAATCAAAATGACCGTTCAAATCAGTATTGGACAAGTTAAACGTGATATTTCCGAACTCATCAACCGGGTTGCCTACGGTGGTGAAAGGATTGTCCTGACCTCGCGCGGCAAACCCAAGGCCGTCCTCGTTAGTGTGTCTGATTACGAGCAAATCCTGGCACAGCGTAAGGCCCGGTTCGCGGTGGTGAACGAAATACGGAACGCAGC
>JAKAMM010000095.1 GCA_021812905.1 Chloroflexota bacterium
ATTACGCACCAGGAATCTTATGCCGACCATTGCCAACTCTCAACTCAAACTGCTCGAAAAACTTTGCAACGCCATTTCCGTCTCCGGGGACGAGAGCGAAGTCCGCAAGATCGTGCTCGAAAAAGTCAAACGCTACGCGGACGAAGTCAAAGTGGATGCGCTCGGCAGTGTGCTGGTTACCAAAAAAGGAAAAGGCGCGCAGCGTGTGCGCGTGATGCTCGATGCCCATATGGACGAAGTCGGATTCATGCTCGTGGCAGAAGATGGCGAAGGGATTTACGAATTCAAAACCATCGGCGGAATTGACCCGCGCAATCTGGCAGGAAAACAAGTTGTGGTCGGCAAGGATCACACGCCCGGCGTTATCGGAGCGAAGCCAATCCATCTGACAACTTCCAGTGAACGCAAAAAATCCATCTCAGCAGATTTGCTTCGCATTGACATCGGCACGGGCGGCAAAGCCAGCCTCGGCGAGCGCGGAACCTTCGCACCGAATTTTCGCCGCGTTGGGCCTTCACTCATGTCAAAGGCCTTGGATGACCGGCTCGGCGTCGCGACTTTGATCGAATTGGTTAAGTCCGCGCCGTCCAACATTGACTTGTTGGCGGCCTTCACTGTGCAGGAAGAGATCGGCTTGCGCGGCGCAAAAGTTGCGGCGCAGTATTTCCATCCAGACATGGCAATCGCAATTGACGCCACGCCCGCCAACGATCTGCCCATGCAATACGAGGGCGAAAATACTTTTTACAACACCAAGCTGGGACTCGGCCCGGCAATCTACGTCAACAACTCCAGCACAATTGACGATCCGCGTCTGGTCCGCTTTTTGCAGGAGACAGCGGAAAAATCAAAGATACCGTATCAAATCCGCCAGCCGGGCGGTGGCGGGACAAACGCAGGCGCGATCCAAAAGGCGCTGGCGGGCGTGCCGGTGGTCTCGATCTCTGTGCCGCATCGCTACACACATACCGCCATGAGCATTTCGCGTCTCGATGATTGGAAGAATACGCTGGCGCTGTTGCACACCGCGCTCAAACTTGTTACACCCGCGCTGGTAAAATCGAGATGATGAAAAAAGATATTCCTGTCATCTTCCCGAACTTAAATCTGTTGCCCGGGATTTTCAAAAAATATCCCGGCATTCTGGCCGTCTATTTATTTGGGTCAGCGGCGAGCGGCAATGTCCATGCGGAAAGCGATCTTGACCTCGCAATTGTCCCAAAACATTCCAACTTGCATCTCCAAAAACTGGACATTTTGACGGATCTGGCCCGCGAAGGTTTCTGCAATGTCGATTTAGTTTTTTTGGACACAAATGATATTGTGCTTAAGTTTGAAAGCATCAGACAGAACCGTCTTATCTATCACGCCGAGGGTTTTGATGCCGGTGATTTCTATTCCCTGATCCTCAGGCAATATTTTGATTTCCAACCTTATTTGAAAATCCAGCGTGAGGCCTGCAAACGGAGGATGTTGACCGATGGTCAAGATTGAGGTGATCCGCAAGCGCGTTCAAAAACTCGATGAATATTTGGAAATCCTGCGGGCCATGCAAAAATATTCCGTTGAAGAATTTCTGGAAAACCCGGAACATTATGGGAGTGCTGAAAGATTTTTGCAATTAGCCATCGAAGCGACAATTGACATTGGAAGCCATATCGTTTCCGATCTCGGATTGGGACAGGTAAATTGGTATAGCGACATTGCCGCTATTCTGGCGGAGAAAAAATTATATTTCAATTGACTTGCGCGAAAAGTGGGTCCGCATGATTGGGTTTCGCAATATTCTCGTTCACGATTACTTGCAGGTTGATCTTCGAATTGTTTACGATGTTTTACAAAACAGGTTAACCGATTTGGATGAACTAAAGGAATCATTCACCAATTTTCTTTAGAGGTGCAAATTGAACGGATTAATTGCATTGGTCGGCGCGGGCGAATATCTGCCCGTCATGGAAGATGTGGATCGTCACTTGCTGGCTTCGGTCAAAGTGGTCGGACGCGCACCACGCGTCGTTTGTTTGCCCACGGCCGCGGGTCAGGAAGGAAGCGAAAGCATCCGGCGCTGGTCGCGCATGGGCGAGAAACATTTCAAAGCGCTCGGCGCGGATGTGACTGCCGTCCCGATCATTGACAAAGACTCGGCGAACGATCCGCAATATGGAACGCTGCTCGAATCTGCCGACCTGATCTATTTTTCGGGCGGCAATCCGAATTATCTTTTTCAGACAATGAACGGAAGCAAAGCCTGGGATACAGCGCAAAAAGCCTGGGCGCACGGCGCGGCCTATGCGGGCTGTTCGGCAGGCGCGATGATCCTGGCAAAACGGATTCCAAATTTTCGAATGCCCGGCACAAATCCGGCTTCCGGTTTTGGCATCAGCTCTGCAACATACGTGTTGCCACATTTTGACGCCATGCCTGCGCCATTCAAGGTGATGGTCAATCTGTTACGAAATTCGTTGAAAGAAAAAGAATTCGTGCTCGGCATTGATGAGGATACCGCACTGATTGGAAAAACCGGCGGCGAGTGGAAGGTCATGGGCGAAAACAAAGTTCACGTATTAACTCGCAAGAGTGCTCAAACTTTTTCGGCTGGCGAAATCGTACCGCTGGCATAATTTCAAACAAGGAAGCATTATGAAATCACTCATCGAAAAATTGACCGGCACGTTCAGCCCATCGGGTTACGAAGATGCAATCCGCGTGACGATTCGCAAAGAGATCGAAAAGCTGGTGGATGATGTGCGTGTGGACGCGCTCGGCAATCTGATCGCGCGCAAAGGCCCTTCGACTGGGTCTCGATACGCCCGAACCCTGAAGAACACAGGGCAGGAAACACAGGCTACTCGACCCACCGCTCAGGACGCGAAAAAAATTATGATCGCGGCGCACATGGACGAGATCGGTCTGATGGTCACGCACGTGGATAACAACGGCTTCGTGCGCTTCACCGGAATCGGCGGCGTGTACCCGCGTAATCTTCCGGGAGGACGCGTGCGCTTTGTCAACGGGACTGTGGGCGTGATCGGCTTCGAACCAACGGATCATGCAGAAAAAATTCCCCCGCTCGACAAAATGTTCATTGACGTGGGCGCGACCGATAAAAAGAATTGTCCGGTAAAAACCGGTGACGTGGCGGCCTTCGAGCGTCCATTCACTGACCTTGGGAATCGCCTGGTTGCCAAATCCATGGATGATCGCATCGGATGCGCAGTCGCCATCGAAGCCATGCGCGCGCTAAAGTCCACGCCGCATGAAATCTATTTTGTTTTTACCACGCAGGAGGAAGTCGGGACGCGCGGCGCGCAAACATCAGCCTACGGTATTGACCCCGATCTCGGCTTCTCGATTGATGTCACAGGCTGGGGCGACACGCCCGGCCAGAAAGATTTCGAAGTAGCGCTGGGCAAAGGCCCGGCCATCAAGATCCGCGACGGCGGAATGCTCTCCGATTCGCGCATCGTGGATTGGATGATCCGCACCGCTGAGAAATCAAAACTGCCATACCAGCGCGAAGTTTTGTTGGGCGGCACAACCGACGCGCGCGCCATGCAGCTTGTGCGCGGCGGCGTGCCCGTGGGATGTATTTCCATTCCGTGCCGCTACGTCCACACGCCCTCTGAAATGGTGGACTATGAAGATGTCCAAAACGCTGTCAAACTAATTGTGGCACTTTTGCGCGCGCCAGTTAATTTGTAACCATAAATAACAGAGAAATAACAGGCTCTCTTTTGAGAGCCTGTTTCATTGCAACTGCTATTTCTTTTCTTCGTTGCTATCAGCTTTCTTGGGCATATTCGCCATGAAATATGCCACACCCGCGCCGAGTGCAAATGCCCCCGCTGACCCCGGCGAAGCAAAATCAGTCAGCGCGATCAGCAAACCGAAGAATCCGAGCACCAGCGCAATTTGTACCTGCCATCCGCTCTCTTTGAAAGCATCCAGAACAAAACGACCAGAGCCGAACCCGAATAGCAAGAAACCAAGCGCTCTCAACAAAAGACCCAGCAAGCCGAAAATATCAGAAACAATGGGGGGCATATTTTTCTCCTTGAACAGATTTTGTATTGGCAGGATTATAAATCAAACTTTACATCCATGCCCATAACAACCAAAAGATAATCATCAACAAGCCAACGCTGAAGACCGTCAGGAACGACCAGCCCCACGCCACCATGTATGTCCGCGCCGAGACAAAGGCCTTCTTGCGGTCTCGTAATCGCAAATACTCTGCACCGAACAATGCCAGCGGCGAGGCAGGCAGACCAACTAACGGCGTGAAGAACATGCTGGCAATGATGCCTGTCGCATAGGCCAGCAGGATCGAACTCCATGGGATGGAGTATCCGCGCATTTTGTTGGCGATGATGATATTGTCAATCACGTTACCCACAATCATCAATACTGTGATGAGTGTGAAAAGCGTCCAGTCGATCCATGCCATGCGTCCCAGCGAATTCTCGATCAACGCGTAAACCAAAGTCACCAGCCACATCACGATCAGGCCTGGGAAAACCGGAATCACCAAGCCCAGCAAACCGACGATGAGCACGAACAGCGTCAGCGTTTGGAGGAAGACTTCCGACCAGAACTGAGGATCAGTGGGCATAAAAATTGACAGTGGACCGTGGACGGTAGACTGTTTACTGTCCACGGTCAATGGTCTACGGTCTGATCACATCCACCCCGCCCATCCACGGACGGAGAACATCGGGCACAACGATCGAGCCATCAGCCTGCTGATAATTTTCCATAACGGCGATCAAGGTGCGAGGCAGTCCAAGACCCGAACCGTTCAGTGTGTTGAGGAAGCGCGCTTTGCCTCCATCCGCCGGACGATATTTTATGTTGGCGCGTCTGGCCTGAAAGTCGGTATCGTTCGAGATCGAAGAAACTTCCAGCCACTCATCACAGCCGGGTGCCCATACTTCAAGATCATAGGTTATGGTCGCGCCGAAACCGATATCGCCGGTGCAGAGTTGTTTGACGCGATAGGTCAGCCCAAGATCGGCGCAAGTCCGCTCTGCATCTTTCAACATTTTCTGGTGCATGGCTTCCGAATCTTCGGGCTTGCAGTAAATATACATTTCAACTTTATCGAATTGATGACCGCGCTTGATGCCGCGCACGTCGCGGCCGGCGCTCATCTTTTCGCGGCGGAAGCATGGCGTGTAGGCCGTGTATGGTCGCGGCAGGCTGGCCTCATCAAGTATCTCGTCCATGTGCAAACTGGTCAACGGAACTTCAGCGGTCGGCACAAAGTAGAGATCTTCCTCATGGTCTTTGTATAAATTGTCCGCAAACTTTGGCAGTTGTCCCGCGCCATACACCGCGGCAGTCTTGACCATGAACGGCAGATACTGCTCGCGATAACCCTGGCGGATGTGCAAATCGAGCATCCAAGCGATCAACGCTCGCTGCAAACGCGCGCCCGCACCACTCAACACATAGAAGCGCGAACCCGTCAGTTTGGCGCCGCGCTCAAAGTCAATGATGCCAAGCGCGGGTCCGAGGTCCCAGTGCGGCTTCGGCTGAAAATCAAACTCGCGCGGCTCACCCACCGTTTTGATAACGACATTTTCGCTGTCATCTTTTCCGTACGGTGTGCGCGCATCCGGGATATTTGGGAGTGCGGACACGATTGCTGTCAGTTCGACATCCACGTCCGCGACTTCCTTATCGAGCGCCGCGATCTTATCGCCAACAACGCGCATCGCCTCGATCTTCGACTGTCGGGCGGACGCATCTTTCAGTTGGCTGATCTCCTTCGAGACAACGTTCCGCTCCGCTTTCAACTTCTCGACCTCGGCCAACAATGTGCGTCGCTTCTCGTCCAGCTTCAAAACTGAGTCGACTGAAGCCGGATCGTCCTGACGATCCTTTAGCGCCTTGCGGACAACGTCTGGCTTTTCGCGAATGAGATTGATATCGAGCATGGTTGCACCTCCAGTGCAGAAATAAAATACGCCCCCGGTCCGTTTGCAGGACGAGCACCGGAAATTCATCCGGTACCTTCGGGGGGCGTCTCGTGGTGCCACCTGCTTTTGTTATTACCCCCTCTCCTTTAGGAGAGGGCCGGGGTGAGGTCAATCACGGCAACAACCTTGGCTTGCGCTCTAACGGGCGCGCCCGTCCCTCTTACGACTCGGAGTGTGCAGACTTTTGTCTGCGCTTCGCAAAGTCTTGAGACTTTGCACTCCCTTCCCTGCGAGGGCAACCTGCCCCTTCGATACGGCTTCCGCCAGTCAGGGCAAGCGAAGGGGATTTCATCATTGGGCTGATCGTCTCACACTATCCGACGACTCTCTGGACAGTTTTCTGATTACTTGTCTTCGCGCTGTCTTATTAGTCTGATTATATGCGGCGGGAAATAAATGTCAATCCTTGTTATCCTTCCTTCAAAATCCGTGAACAAATGCACATTGTCATTCTATGAAAACTTTGTGGTATATTTTGATTAAGAGCGAAAAGCGAGGAACCATGAATGAACGCATATTGATCATCGAAGACGATCAGGCCATTTTGAAACTCTTACAACGCGGACTAGCCTACGAAGGCTACACCGTCGACACAGCCACCGATGGCCGAACAGGTTTGATCCTGGCCCGTGACCATACGCCCGACATCGTTATCCTCGATTGGATGCTTCCCGGCATGGACGGTCTCGAGGTCTGTCATCGCCTGCGGACTGGCGGCTCGATCCCGATCCTGATGCTGACCGCCAAAGATACTGTACAGGATCGC